>NZ_JBVVAK010000003.1:0-135757 GCF_055792825.1 Microvirga sp. GN3 | reverse complement strand
GTTCGCAAGGTACGCCGATGATTGCAACATCTATGTTCGCAGTCCTCGTGCAGGCGAGCGAGTCATGGCCAACGTCACCCGGTTCCTCGAACGACGCCTCAAGCTGAAGGTGAACACGGCAAAGAGCGCTGTCGCTTCTCCGACCGAACGGAAGTTCCTCGGCTTCAGCTTCTTCAACCTCGACCAGCCCAGGCGGTGCATCGCACCGCAGGCACTGACCAAGTTCAAGGGGCGGGTTCGAGAACTCACGCAACGGACGAGAGGGCGCAGCCTCGCGCAGATCGCTCCGGAGCTATCCCGCTATCTCATCGGGTGGCGCGGCTACTTCGGCTTCTGCGAAACTCCATCGCGCTTGCAGAGGCTGGACAAATGGGTCAGGCGACGGCTGCGCGCCATCGCCTGGAAGCAATGGAAGTACGGGACTAACCGCTTCGCGGAATTGCGCCGCCTCGGCGTCGGAAAGGACCTGGCAGCGAAAGCCGCCGGTAGTCCTCACGGCCCATGGCGGCTCAGCCAAAGCCCGGCCCTTTCCATGGCGTTCCCCAATGCCTTCTTCAGAGGCCTCGGTCTTGCCTCTGTCCACGTCCAGCCAGTCGAGTAATCAGACGAACCGCCGTATACGGACCCGTATGTACGGTGGTGTGGGAGGGGCGGAACCGCGAGGTTCCCCCCTATCCCGATTATGCTCGAGTTAATGCCCCGAAAGAGCGCGTGAACAGCTACCGAGACAAACCCATGTCGCGCACGTGAGCAGGACGCCCGACTTCAAGGTTCACATCGACCGGCGTGGAGGTCATTGCCTTGGCTTGGCCCAGAACCTTGTCGACACCTGTCGGCTCCATCCCTGCCGGAAACTTGGACGGTTCGGCTGCAAACGCTCCGATTTGGTGCACAACGCTCCTTGGAAGCGTCTCTGCTCCGGTTTCAGGCGATATCGAGATCCCCGGATCTTTCAGCTCACGGCTGGATATGGGTTTGCCGCGATCATCCAATTGCGAGAACACGGCCCGGCCTTCGGAGATTTCCACCGCACCCTGCCCGTCCCGCCCGGAGAACCGGGCCTCCTTGGTAACGCGCCCGTCTTTGTTGAGCATGGTCATCACGTCGGTTTCGCGATTGCCGACGCCGACGATCTGTTCCAGCGAGCTCTCACCCATCGATTTGCTCCCGATCCGGAGAGCCTTGTCGGCCTGGGACGACAGATCCACACCGTTCTCCCCAAGTCTGAGCGATCCCTCCGGCAGTTCACTGACGAAGTTGCGCTTCCGTACAAGACCGTCCTCAGTCTTCTGGGAGTACGCTGACAGCGTTTCTCGACCTGCTCCGGTCGAGAGCGCGATGACGCTCTGTTCCTCTTTGCTCCCCGGCTCCTTACGCCCAATGGTAAAGATCTTTGTATCAGTAGGCTCCAGTGAGGATAGCTTTCCGTCGGCGACATGCCTACCGCCCTCCGTTTGGGTTTGGCCAGGGAGATTGATCCCGACGGTCCCGGCGACCTCCGCAAGCTTGCCGTTCGCCTGCTGCATCCCGGGCTGGTCTAGCCGAACTGCCTTCTCGGACCACTCTCCCTTTTGCGGGTCTAGCCCTGCCGCTTTCGCTTGTTCCGCTGCTCGGGGAGAGTCGGGATCAACTCCCGTTAGATACTTCACCATGGCTCGACGAGCGAGAATGACCAGTTCCATCGTGCCATAAGCAAGGCCGGCATAAGCGCCAAACCGTGCTGCACCCTCGGCCAATCCCGAGAGCTTATCGTTCCGCTCTGCCCTGCGTAAGAACGAATTTCCGGCATCCCCGATGCTGTCGCTACTGTCCCTGCGAGAATTCCGCTCTTGGGGGTTGCTCGATCCATGCGTTCTCGAATCATCGGCTCGATCATGAGACCTCTGATGGGTGGACGGACTGTCTAAGTGCCTGTCTGCCTTCACCCCAAATCCGTCAGTCTGTGGTTTCATTCGTGCCATCGGCCACTCCTATGAACAGGCCGCTTTTAACATGAAGGCCGAATTAAAAACACATATTTACGCTTTCCGGTTCAGGATCACCGTTTTTAATGATATGATTAGGAATCGTAGTTGCGTTTGGCTCCCAAACTCCCAGTTTCGGATTCTCTGATGCCCGTTGATCATGAACTCCGGCAGGCGATGCAAGATCGCGTGACCACCCAGGCCTCCGAACTCTTGGCCACGGGCCAGAATGTCCTGGTCGTCTCGCCCACTGGGTCCGGCAAGACCAACATGTTCACGGACGTGATCAATAAGACGCTCCAGCGCAAGCCGGACGCCAACATCCTCGTCATGCAGGATTTGATCGCGGTCGCGCAGCAGAATAAGCGCCGCGCCGAGAGCCTGGGGCACAAGAGCACCTCGATTGGCATCGACGGAAAACTCGACCAGTCCGGCCAGATTGTCTACGCGCTCCCTGAAACCGTGATGGCCAATATCCGGTCTTTGAAGCCGTATGACCTCCTGGTGGTCGACGAATGCCACCACGCCAGCGAGAGCGCCGACTCTCAGCATTCGTCCATCATCAACGCGGCTCGGGCGATCAATCCCGATTTAGTGGTCATGGGAGCAACCGCTACCCACGAACGACCGGACGGCAAGGAACTCCACCCTGATCTGGCGAATGCAAGGCTCCTGCGGGTTTCGTATCAGGAAGCCCTGAAAATGGGCGCGATCGTTCCTACCCGGACCGTCACTCCCTATATCGCCCTAAAAGACGGGTCCTCGATCGAGGCCGTCGTCAGCAAATACATCAATCCGACTAATCCAGTCGAAACACAGTCCGGCATCCAGAGCCATATCCGGAGCAACCGGCCGGCGGATTATCATAAGAAGTGCGTCCAAGCCTGGGCCAAGGAGGGAGGCTCCAGCATGCCGACCTTCGCTTACACGGGTACGATCAAAGACGCGGAGCATCTTGCCAAGGCCTTCAAGGAAGCCGGCTTCGCAGCCCAGACGGTGCACTCAAAGCTGTCCCCCGCTCAAATCGACAAGGCCTTCACCGACTATCGGAAGGGGGAGGTCCAGGTTCTTTGCAGCGTCGACATGCTTATCGAAGGTGTCGACGAGACAAAGACGGCGTGTATCCTGAACGCAAAGGAGATCACCAGCCGCGCCGAAAAGCAGCAGATGGAAGGTCGCGGCATGAGAGCCCACACCGAACACGACAGTTCCGGGGCTGTGGCCTTCGATAAGAAGGAATGCTTGGTCATCGACATGGGAGCCTCGACCATCCTTCACGGGCGGATGGAGGACTATATCGAGATCGAGGCCTATGTCGTCGAAGGGCCTAATGCAAGTGGCTATCGCCCCTGGCGCCGGCTGTCACAGCAAACCGACCAAACCGAGGTTCTTGGGCTCCATACCGGAGACAAGAGCCTCTTTGCCGTTCGTCCTCCAGGATCACGCTCGTATCTTCTGTACGAGAAAACCGAGAACACCCCAGGTCGTAAGCAGGGGCAGGTCCGAGACATCAAACCTGCTCGGCCCAGCACCGTCACCAGGATTGATCTTGCCAAAATCGGCCACGAGGCCGTGCGCCGGAACATCTCCTTGTTCACCGTTCTTGAATCCAGCCGCGTCGACCGGGGTGACGGCAAGCAGACAAGGAAGATGAAGAAGATCCTGATGGACAGCTTCAAGGAATCCAGGGGATCGCTCATGACCTTTACCAGGCTGCAGGTCCAGCACGCGAGAAACGCACAGGCTGTTGCAAGATGAATTGATTAGGTCGGGAGGGCGTCGCCTTACGCAGGAGCGCCCTCCCCATAGTCCACGCCGGTCCCACTATCCATCCATCATGGTCGCGACTAATTGCAAACGTGGATAGAAGCAAAAGAGAATTCGGTTTCCTGAAATGAGTTCAAATCTACTCATTGAAGTAAACCCCAATGTCCGAGATCGACGAACAAAAATCATCCCTCATCAATCTCCTTGTCGGTCTCTATATCAAAAAGACCTACTTCCGGATTACTCGCAGCCGCGGCGGCGTTTTCTTTCCGAGCCAGGACGATGTTGCTGATCAATTCCGTGGAATGCTGGCGGAGGCCCTAGGATCGGGGCAGGCGCAGGCAATCCTATCCGCTTCCATAAGCGCGGCCCGAAGTGTCATTCATAAAGCCATGGGCCAGGTCAAATTCGACCCAGCTTCCGCGTGCCATACTGGTTTTTGCAGAGCTCTGACCGACCCGGTCAATATGGGAGACATAGAGGCGCTCCGCGAGCGCATGAAAGCCGCGAGCGATCGGGCACTCGCTGATGCTATCAGCGCCTTCGCCCAGGCCAATGCCGGTCCCAGCGGCACGATGTCAAATCAGGAGCCAGTTACCGAACTGGTTGCTGCGGCTGCCGCACCAACTGCGCCGACTTCGACGCCGTCGAGCGATTATGAACCCGTCGGGCGCCTCTCCCTGGACCGGGAAATCCTCTCAAGTGGTGACCGTCTGATCGAGAGAGCCACCGGCGGGAAATTTCGGAGCCTGGAAAGCGTATTCAGCAAACTCGTTGAGGCCGATCGGATTGCGATTGCGAAGCCAGCGATCTTGCCAACAGCCCAAACCGTACCGGCTCACGGTGGTTATCCTGAAGGACGGCCGTACCAGATCAAAGCCGCCGATCTCTTCGCAGATGCACTGCGCCACCCGGGCGATGCCGACAAACTCGATTTTCCGGTCACCGTCTTTGAATGGTCAGGACCGCATCCCCGGGTTCCAAGCATCGACCATAGTCACCGCTTCGATATCGAGCACCTTCGCCTCATGCTCTGGGCGATTGATCGCGGATACAACTCTGTTCTGACCGGCCCGCCAGGATGCGGAAAGACGACGGTGACCAGAGAGCTAGCGGGTAGGCTTCGTCGCCCCTGGTACCGGATCCCGATGCACGGAGACATGGGCAAACGAGACATGCTGGGAGGCTTCAAGCAGATCAGCACCCAGCAGGGGCCGGAAACCCGGTGGTTTGACGGGCTGCTCACTCAGGCCATCACCCAGCCGGCCGTTATTGACGTGGACGAAATCGACCGGGCAGACCCCGATCTTCAGTACATCGCTCACCAACTCTATGAGGGGGAAGGTATCACCATCCTGGAGGACGAGGGGCGCTTCGTGGCTCCCCACCCAAACGTTGCTCTCCTCGCAACGGCAAACACCAAGGGACGGGCCGACAGCCTCAACCGCTACCAGATGATCGTCGAGATGTCGGAAGCGACCCGCGACCGCTTTGCCGTCTGGGTCGATATGGATTATGCGCCTCCCGATGAGGAGGCAGAGATCCTCACCGAACGGGGCGTCATCAAGACCCCCTCGACCGCGGCCAACATCATCAAAGTCGCGAACCTAATCCGGGCTGCGTACAAACAGGGGCACATCAGCACTACCTGCAGCTTCCGCCAGCTGGAAGCCACCGCGGACCTCGCCTCATTCTATGGCGATGAGTGTGAAGCTGTCCGGCGCATTCTCTATGCCCGGGCCCCGACGCTCGCTGATGCCAAGACAATCTCTGAGCTTGCTCATCAGATTTATGGCGCATCCTGGAATCCTCCGGCCCCCTTCTAAGCACCACCGAAATGACCACCATTCCAGGGTACATCCTGCTGCGGGAGATTGCCTCAACGCTCTCGGCAATGGGGAACCGCCGCTTCAACATCACCTTCAAGGGCAGTCGAGCCTTCACCAACGGCGTGAACATTGTCCTGCCCGCGATCTGGCCACAGGGTGAATACAGGGATGACGATGCCAAAATCCTGAGAGGGTATGGTAATCATGAAGTGTTCCATCCTCTCTACAGCACCCTTCCCCGACGCCTCCCGTGGATCGAGAAGGCGATTGGGGTTCCTGCAGCCGAGATGAACAAAGCCCAGGAGCGTCGCCTAAAGATTTGGCTTAAGACGGAGAACTGCCTCGACGACTGGAGGATCGAATTCATCGGCGCCAGGGAATTTCCCGGATCTCACGTCAACATCGGATACACCCGCAGCCACATCGTCTCTCGCGAGCTCAATCAGCTCCAGACCCGCGACCCGTCTGTTCCGCCTCGCCTAATCCCCAATGTTCACCAGGCGCTCACCTGGTTCGGAACCGTGGCCAATGCCTATCCCTGCGCCCCGATGGCCCAAGTCGCCATTGAGTACATGCGCGACCACGTGGATTCCGAGGCTGTTGAAATCGTCGAACATTATTGGCCCGCAATATCCCGCTGCAGGAGCAATCCTGATCTCTACCCTGTTGCCCTCCATCTCACCGACCTCCTGATCCGCCTCTCCCATGAGCGAACGCAGGCTTACCGACCGTCGGGCTGCCTTGCTGGGAGCGCGGGCGAGACTCTTAGATCCCCTGGACCTCAGGCTGAAGGAAGCACCTCTGGCGAGCACAAGCCCGGATGTCCGACAGCTCACGGGCCGGATCGGAACGGCCCCAGTTCAGAGGCCATCGGCAACGGAGACCAGCCTGATGTGCAGGCAGATGGCGACGATCAACTGGACGCCCCTCTGCTCGACATTTCTGATGTAGTTGCCAGGATCGTCAGCCGAACTCAAAGCGACGTACGGGCCTACAATGGCTCAGTCGCCCGCGCTGAAGAGTCTGGGCGGCTTCCTCCCCACTACCGGAGAGCATTCTCGACTCCGCTGATCATCGCACCAGAAACCCGGCAGCCCGAGGACGCGGACGCGTTTCGTTCCATCATGCAGAATGCAAGCCGGGATGCTGAGACGCTATCTGCCGCTGTCCGCTCACTCCTTATCTCGCAGCAGCGGAAGGTTGTCCGCCGCCACCGGCTCGAAGGCGAACTGGACGATCAGAACGTCATGGGCATCGCAATGTGCGATCCGGATATTTACCGACGTACTGAGCGCCGCACTGGGACGAGTGCCGCCGTCCAGTTGATGCTCGACGCCTCAAGGTCGATGCTGACCTCCGAGGAGCAACCCAGCGGATCCGAGGCCGACCAGAAACCCAGAGCAAGCCGGCGCGACGTTCTCCTGCGAGCTACCGGCGCTGTGATCGAAGCCATCGGCCACCAACGCCAGATTGACCTTGCCATCGACAGTTACACTACGGACGACCAACTCAATCCCACGATCGTTCGACACAAATCCTTCGGAGAGCCCCCTTCGACCATGCGGCCAGCTCTCGGATCGTTCCTTCGCCGAAGGAATGGAGGAACGCCGACGGCCGAGGCCATTCTGGAGGGAACCCATCAGCTTTATCGGTTGAAACACGACAAGAAGGTTCTCATCCTGATAACTGATGGGGAAGCAAACGATCCTATCGCGGCCGAAGAAGCCGCAAACGTTTCAATCTCATGTGGCGTTCACCTGATCGGCATCGGCATTGGCCAGCAAGCCCCATCCATGAACATTCCCGGCTGGCTTGTCATAAATGATGTGAGTGAACTTCCAATCCAACTTCTCGAAGCTGTGCGCAGGTTTCTATGACGGCCGGCTTGGATTAAAAGCGAGGGATAACGCGGCAAACTGCATCTTAATTCGCGATTCGAGAACGAACCTTCCACGAGTCGCTGCAGCAATATGGAGCACAAATGGCCCCCCAGCATACCTTCGTGATCTCGGGAACGCTCAATGAGCAGACCTCGCAGAACTCCGTGTCCTTTCTGGGGACCATCGTCCTAGAAGGGGTGACCTTTGAGGTTCGGACCCAGCAAAAGGTATCCAGGGATAGGAAACGTTATCAAGCGGTGTCTGGTAGGAGCGCTGCCGGAGAAGTGCTCAAAGGGGCAATCTTCACGTTCCCCCTGACCGATGCCGACAAGGCCGCCAAGCGCCCCTGCTTCAAGGGCAAGCTCAATCGAGGAAGCAAGGTTTACCACATCGCCGGCTGGTACAACTCGACACCAGACGGTGAAATCATCCGAGTGGGAGAAAACAAGCGCAAAGTTACCCGTGCCTCTGAAGAGCGCATTTGCCCTCCCTCGGCCCAATTGGGTGCATAAGGGACACAATCCTCATCTTTCCAGATTTTGCCCTCTCCCCTTTAGAGGGCAAAAACCCCAATAAATTCAAAAGTTGAAACTGCCAATGCCTGCATCCGACCCCCAAAATGAAACGGTCGAACGCTTCTGGATCGCTGATACCGAGACCACCGGCCTCAGCGTCGACGATGGCGATCGGATTATTGAACTCGGCGCTGTTGAGGTCGTGAACCGCGTCCGGACAGGGCGGACCTTCCACTCCTATATCAATCCCGAAGGGCGCCGGATCTCCTATGGCTCATTTGAGGCCCATGGGATTCATGACACCGTGGTTCAGGATGCTCCCTTGTTCGGCGAAGTTTATCCAAAATTCTGCCGCATGGTGGGCGACGCTCCTTTGGTCATCCATAACGCTCCTTTCGATGTCGGTTTCATCAATGATGCCTGCCGGCGGGATGGGCTGCCGACACTCCCTAACCCCATCATCAACTCCATCGATACCGCCTCGCTCATCTGGCCAGGCCGGACCGTTAACCTCGATGCCGTCGCAGGGCGCTTAGGCCTTTATGATCCAGAACGGGCAAAGAAGCACGACGCGATCAAGGACTGCACTCTTTTGGCTGAGGTTTGGATCAGAATGCTGGCTCTTCGGGAAAACCCGCAGTCCCAGAACGACCTCTTTGCCGGTCCTCAACACTCCACCATGCCATCGCCTGCCGTCGCTGTTCGCGGCTGGTCCACGAAGCTTTTGTGATCTCTGATGCCGAACAATCTCAAAACCGAGTCCTACTATTCCTTCGGCCGGTCTTGCTTGTCGCCGGAGGCTATTGTCAGCCTCGCCAAGGCGGCGGGGCAGAGCGCCGTCGGTCTCTGTGATCGCAATTCGATGGCAGGCTCATATGAGTTCTGCAAAGCCGCTAAGAAGGCGGACATCAAGCCCGTGCTTGGCCTTTCGGTCGAGGCTAGCATCCAGGGAGCCGAAGCAAATACGACCCTCACCGGTTGGGTGACCCTCTATGCTCGCAACGAGGCAGGGCTGAGGCATCTCTACAGAATGGCCTCGGACTGCCACTCCGGTCCGCTGCCCCTGGAGCTTTTGGTCCGGGATCAAGCCGATGCGATCTACTTCCTCACAGGGCCTACTGAAGACGGCCTTCTGGCGAACGCGACCCGATCCGGCAATGCTCCTGCCTATGTCCAAAACCTCTTCGCCATGTTGGATGCCAGCGGCGTTACCTATGCCGTCGAGCTCGAGCGGCGGCAGCGACCCGAGTCCGTGGAAGCTCGGATCCTCGACCTGTTAGACGAGTTCGCCCTGGAGCCAGCTGTGGTTGCCACCAGCGAAATCCGTCACGGCACAGCGGCAGACCGGGAAGCCCTCGAGATCATCGAGTTCGTTTCCCGTCGGAAGGAAACTGGGGTCGCCGAGGCATTGGCTGAGAAAGGCAATCTTACTGCCGGGGTCACCTTCAAGACACCGGCGGAACTGGAGGCCCTCTTTGCAGACGTCCCTCAGGCCCTGATAAACGCCGACGCTATCTCCAGCCGATCAGAGGCCTTCGTTCATTCGAGCCAGCCGCGCATTCCTCATATGCCCGGTCTGACCGCTGAGGATGAGATCGAGCAGATCAAAACGAGGGCCCGGGAAGGACTGGCCGCACGGATTTCCCAAAATCCCTACATCAAAGTGAAGAAGCAGGCCTATCTTGACCGGCTGGAATTCGAGCTCGATCAC
Organism: Microvirga sp. GN3; assembly: GCF_055792825.1. Taxonomy (NCBI): domain Bacteria; kingdom Pseudomonadati; phylum Pseudomonadota; class Alphaproteobacteria; order Hyphomicrobiales; family Methylobacteriaceae; genus Microvirga; species Microvirga sp. GN3. Next base: position 126,091 of record NZ_JBVVAK010000003.1, on the reverse strand, counting down.
ATCACGCGTCTGGGCTTCTCCGGCTACTTCCTCATCGTCTCCGACTTCATCACCTGGTCCAAGCAGAACAACATCCCCGTTGGGCCTGGGCGCGGCTCCGGTGCTGGCTCACTTGTGGCATGGTCTCTGTCGATCACCGAGTTGGACCCGATCCGGTTTGGTCTGTTCTTCGAGCGATTCATCAATCCCGAGCGAATTTCGCTGCCGGATTTTGACGTCGATTTCTGCAAAGCTCGGCGCCCGGAGGTCCTCGACTACGTTCACCGGCGCTATGGGGCTGACTACGTGGCGCATATCGGCTCCTACGCCACGCTGGCAGCCAAGGGCGCCTTCCGGGCAGCGGCCGCATCCCGAGGCATGACCCCGGGTGCGGTGGAGTCCTTCGTCAGGCTCATCCCTGATGATGCCAAGACCCTTGCCGATGCAGCCCAACTCCCTGCGGTAGCGCGTGCCCTATCACAGCCGGAGACCTCAGAGGCTTTCAATGCCGCCCAGGTCGTGGAGGGATCGGTCACCCATGCCACAAAGCATGCGGCCGGTATCATTATCGCAGACCGCCCGCTGATCGAGACGTGTCCTCTGTACCCGCCAGACAAGAGCGACCTCAAAGTCGCTCAGTTCGAAATGGGAGCCGCCGAGGCCACCGGACACGTCAAGTTTGACTTTCTCGGTCTGGAAACCCTCACGGTCATTGAGAACACCCGCCGCCTCCTCAAGGCCGATGGAATCGAAATCGATCCCTATGCGCTCCCATGGGAGGACGAAGCGACCTTCACCATGCTCAATCGCGGCTGGACGCTTCGCGTGTTCCAGATCGAGAGCCCTGGGATGACCAAGGCGCTCCGGGAGATCAAGCCGAGCCGGTTTGAAGACTTGATCGCGCTTGTGGCCCTCTATCGCCCCGGCCCGATGGAGTACATCCCGCAGTATGCCGCTCGAAAGGCCGGCCGTGCCAAGGTGGGCTACCCCCATCCGAAGCTGGCCGAAACGCTGGCAGAGACCTACGGGATTATCATCTACCAAGAGCAGATCATGCAGATGGCTCGTATCGTGGCCGGGTACAGCCTGGCCGAGGCCGACGTTCTGCGCAAAGCCATCGGTAAGAAAATCCCCGAGGAGATCGCCAAGCAGCGGACGATCTTCGTCCAGAAGTGCATCGAGCAGGGCGAGACGGAAAAGGACGCCAACGAACTCTATGACTTCGTCCTGCCCTTCGCGGCCTATGGCTTCAACAAAAGTCATGCCGCAGCCTATGCGCTGATCACCTGGATCACGGCCTATCTGAAGCGCCACTACACCCATGAGTTCCTCGCGGCCAACATGGAGCAGGAGATCACCAAGGTTGAAAAGCTCATGCGGACCGTGGATGAGGCCAAGAAGATCGGCATTACGGTTCTCCCACCGGATATCAATGTGTCCGGCGCAAGCTTCCAGATCGAGAGACGGCAGGACGGCTCTAAAGCCATTCGGTATGCTCTTTGCGCTCTGAGCGGCATCGGCCGGGATCTGGCAACTCAGATTGCAGCCATCCGCGAGGATGGACCCTTCAAGTCTCTCGAGGATTTCATCGACCGGACCTTGGGCACCGTCAAACAATCGGATATCCTCACCCTGATCCTGGCCGGCGCCTTCGACCGTCTCCAGCCCCAGAATACCGACAAGTCTGTGGCTCCAAAGGACAACCAGGCCCGTATCGATCTTCGGGCCAAGCACCTCTCTGCTACGGAACCGTTACGGAAGCAGGCGGCAAGCCGGAAATCGGCGGGCGTGAACCAGGGCGATCTGTTCGGCAGCTTTGCACCGGTACCGCTGAAGTTCACGGTAGAACCACTTTCCGTGGGCGACGCGATTGCCGGCGAGGAGAAAGCCTTCGGCTATCGATTTGCGGCACATCCCATCGACATCTACGCCGATCTGATCGGCACGAACGGGATTGTCTCACTGACCACTGCTCGCCGTACTATGCGGGAGGTCACACCTGACCAGACTTCGCTGAAGGCCCTGGTTGAGATCGTCAGCATTCAGGACCGCAATGTGGATGGGGCAGTGATTACCGAAGTTCAAGTTGGAGATGCCTGCTCGGCGATGCGGGCTCAATTCTCGAACAAGGTCGTCCCGCCGATCCTCTCAAAGGATCCCCTGATCGCCGTGGTTGAGATCGACTGGTCCAAGGGGAACCCTGTGATCACCCGCTGGTCGCCGGCTAATGCCGAACAGCAGAAGGCTGGGAACGGAGCTGTTGTTCGTTGCCAGGATCAGACCCTCGCGGTTCAGGTCCTTGGAGAAATCCGCTCCCGCAACGCGCTCAGAACTCAGGCTGCAAATGGTTCCCGCCTATTCATCGCGATCGGGAACAACGCACCCAAAGAGACGAGCCTCACCATCAAAACTGACGATGCAAGCCTTGGAGCAATCAAAGCGATGAAGGGCGTCATCGGGATAGAAATGACAGGATAGGATCTATGAACCCATCCAGAATCGAGATCCGGCTTTCTACAACTTGCGGCGATGCCGGCCTCGCTCAAATTCGAGACGTTATCCGGCAGAAGGCGCTACGCCCTCCCGGCACCTCCGGGCTAGTCTTTATCGTTCCAACGCCCGGTGTTGATGTCATGATTGACACCCAGGTACGGCGGATTAACGCTTCTCCTGAACTGCTCACGGCTCTCCAAAGCTTGGAGATGGTCGAAACAGCCACACTTGTGGGGAACCAAGTTCGCAATGTCGCATGATCCGAAGGAAAATTAACACTCCATCCTAATTCGTGACGGAGTTCGCAAGCTTAACAGCCGGTACACACGCCGCCCAAGAGTAGATTCGATCATCTCGGCATACGCCTAAACCTACATACAACTCCTTGACCCTAAGGCTTCTGCGATAGCCAAATAGGCGGTGATTTGCCTCGCAACTTGATATAGATTTGACCAATACCATGAGGAGGTGCGCGTGAAGGGCTCACTTTTCCTTCTAGTTTGCTGCTTAGTGACCTCACCGGCTTTACCAAGCGAAGCGGTTCTCTCCGGGCACGTTACGAAGCCTGTCCTTCTTACTTTAACAGCACGGACGCCAGGAAGGGTGATAGATCCACCCCAAGTTGGTGATCGGTTCACGCCACGATCGTCTACAGGCGCAAAGCCAGTTGTCACTATTGAAACTGAAGAGCGCTCTCAGGTAGCTGCGCTTGGAGCTACATTGGATCGAATCAGCTCACTCCTTCATGTTAATGGGTACTACTATGAAGAGCTTGAGGGCAGATATGGTCTCGAGCTCGACGATTTAAGGGCCATCTCTTTAGAGGAAGCTGCTGATCTATACTTTGCGTATAATAAAGGTAAAGCGAGTGATATTATCAAGGCGGGTTAGGCATTGAGAACTATGGCGGGCAGGATGCTCCCGACGCAACGGTAGCGCAAATTGCGAGATCTCAGCCATGGTCAGATGCACTGGCTTGGATGCGGCGAGCACGCCCAAGTGATTGGATCAGCGACAAAGAAAGCATACTTGTCATTAACAAGTCCGCCCGTCGTAATTTCCGTCGGGACCTTGGCATCGACGACATGCGCATTGAAACGCTTGACGGACGGGTTCCGCTCCGCATGAACAATCAAGTACTACTCCGGGGACCACCCCTGGAGAGCCGGAAAATTAAGCTCCGCCTTCCCTTCGGAAACACGTCCGAGCAATGTGATCAAATCCTAAGGTATTGGAGTGACGTTGAGAAATATTCCGTCTGGACTGACGAAGATCTCTCCTTCTTAAAAGAGGTCGATAAGAGTGGCGCTGTTTCTCAGATCTCTACTCGGTTCATGGATGATTATCCTAAGGATCAAGTCGTCTGGAAAATTTCAGATTCCCTGAAGGCGGATTGCGAGAAACTGAAGCGACATCTGCGCTGGCGGGAGGCGCACGAGACCGTTGTCCGTGTCGCTGCAAATAAGGCAATGGCAGCTAGAAGAAACATCCAGAACATGGGTGTCGGTGACGCAAGCAGGGGATTTATCGATCAGATCGTCAACGACATTACCCACGGAACCTCCATAATCGAGAACAGCCTTGCCATGTCTCCACAGGATATCCAGGACGCGTATCGCTTTCTAGGTGAACGACAGGTTCGGGATATCGTGTCTGCCGCAGTTGTACACGCTATTGGCATACCAAGTGAGGGCATCTCGGCATTGCAGCCGATGAAAGGCGCCAGCGCACAAGAGGAACTGCTGTTGACTTTCTTGAAATCGCTAGCTCCTCCACTCAGCTTCATAGGAGACATCCTCATCATAAATGAGGATCAGCCGCGTATAACGGCCAAACAGCTACTTCCGCCCGCACAAACGTGGCGATCGATCACCACCAAAGATCGCACTCAACTCAACCAAGAATTAGAGATCGAGCGTACAAGGACCGCGTTTGCCAAGGCGCGGATTGCAATTGGACTCTACGGGATCCCCCGAGCAGATTGAAGGCGGCTTGCTGTCTCGGTTACTCGATGAAGAACTTCTGGTCATAGAAGAACGTTGGGCGAAGCGACTCTTGGACACCTGGAAAGAAACGCGAAGCGCGCTAAACAACGCTGTCCGAGCGTATGACGAAGGAAGATACTGGGCGTCGGAATCTATAGAGGTTGTCGCGGTATTAGCAGATGACGTACAATCTGTGGAGGCTGGGCAACCAGTCCTTGTAGCTCGTGCGACGCAGCGCATCTTAATAAGCTTGCCTGCAAAAAAAATAATTGAGATCTTTCCAATTGTTACAGTCGGCAGCCGATTCAATGCGTCGTTAGAGAATGTAGCGGCGTTGATGCCACCTATTCAGTTCCAACGACAAATACTCACTCTTCCTGATGCCCGCTCAATAGTTCCGGCAGTTGAGCAACTTCGCCAGCGGGGCTTGTTAGATATACCAGCAACAGCTGTTGTTACAGATGTCAATGACGATCATGCAGCCATCGAAATTACAATGATGCCGGGCGGCTATGTTATTGATCTCGCGGATTTGAAATCTAGAGTCCCAGATGTGCCGGACGATCGATTGCAGAGACTACTTGACCTCATTGGCTTGTCTCCAGAGACCGATGGAAAGTATCGACTGACAACGCTAGCGCTCGATACTGGAGCGTCGATCATGGTAAAACTAGCTCCGTCTGCTAGTGCCGTTCAAGCAGCTGATACGACGAGGCAATGGCAGTCCCTTGCAACCGGTGGCAAACAGTAGGCTCCGATGTTAGTTCGTGCCTCAGCAGCCATTGCTGTCGCTGTTGCAAGTTTTACCGCATTTCCGGGGGCCGTTGTGGCCAGCGACTGGAATGAGGGCGGGGTATCTTCAGAAGGGGTTAGACGCAACACTAGCCATTCCGGTTGGGTCGCTGGAACGCCAGACTATGCAACTATGAACTACAAACTTCCAGAGTTACCAAAGGGAGAATCGTACATTGAGAATGCCCTTCGGGTGAGATCTGGTGCTTCCATTGAACCGATAGGGGCATTCTTAGCGTGGGTCTGGTTAGTTCGGCCTGGAGGTGAGTGGGATTATAAAGCACAGAGCCTTGAGCGATTTGAGGCCGGGGGTAACTTTAATTACGGAGTCACAGCTGCTGCACTAGGCGTTCCTCTTGAGATCGCACGGGTTGGCGCAGGTTTTGTTAACGCCGCGAGCATTGAAGCTCGTAACTGGAGCCATAAAAGATTGATTGGCGGCGGCCTGTATCCAGAATTTGGGCCTCAGCAGACTGATAGAATTACGATACATTGGGAAAGCCCGACTTGGATACGGACATCTCCATTCCTCTATGGATGGAGGAGCCGCTTTGACGCACCTCATGATCAACATAACATCGTACGTGGGTATACGTGGTTCAATTCGCTTCGAGGAGGCCATGGCAAAGCCTTGGCTACGTCCGCAGGAGACCGCGTGGACGTCCTCCAGCAGACAAGTCTTGCAACAAATCGATTAAGTAGCCGGATTTCAACACCGCGGGAATACGCACGTTCCGTTTCCGACAATCTTCAAGAGGAACTAAAGCGTAAAAAGAGGAATGACGATATCGTACGAGAGCAACGGGATGTTGCAGCCCGCACAAGAAAGCAAGATGCCATAGATAGGGATCGGCGTGATTCCGAGTTTCGAAAGTCGCTGGAAGACAGGAGCAATAAGACGTGGAAGGGACGTTGCTACGTGATCAGAGGTGATCAAGGGGAAATCCTCGGCAGAGGATGCGTAGACTAGTCCCTCCAAATGTTACAGGAACCGACCGTCGAGTTCAAAGGCTGAAGGTTGCGTCAGATCTCGTGGCGGGTCTCCAGGAGCCGCCCACCATCCAACAAGGTCCTGTGACGGATGGCGTAACCCAGAGACATTGTAGCGCTCCAACTTGGTTCAATTTGCCGACTGTCGCGCTTCGATTAGCTGCTCAACATCCTTCAGCAGTCGATCCTTGAGTTGCTTGTATGCGTCCTCATCTTTTGCAAGCTCAAATGGTATCTGTTGAATCCGGTTGAGCAACTCAGACCTGAGTCCTTGCGCGAATGCATCCTGCTGTGCCTTTAGCGCGCTGACGAGCCCTGCAAGATGCTCATTTGTTCGTGCGGTTTGCTTATTCTCCTCTCGCTGCAGTAAGACCTGGATCAGCCCCAGCATTTGTAGTTCCCATCCTTCGATATTGTCCGTGACACAAGTGATCTTCGGTGATGGGAATGGACTGCCCTGTAAGTTCTTGAGACAGTACGTCATTACGGGCGTGCACCTAGGCGCTCGGTAGCTGACACGCCCAGGGGTCCCTTCGGCCCTCGTGCAACTCTGCCCTCTAGTCTCTGACCATTCAACTGATTGACCAAATGCTACCGAAACTAGCAAGGAATATGCAATAGAGATGAGCAAAACGATCTTAGCCATCAAGTGCCTCCGATTAAGCTAAAAACCTCATTTTTTGGACTCGAATACCTCGGATAGATCCTGACGTAGCCTGTCCTGGATGATCTTGTAAGCTTCATCATCTTTGGCAAACTCAAGCGGTATTTGGTCAAATCTTTTCAGCAGCTCAGTGCGGATTTCCTGCAACCTTTTTTCCGTATGACTGAGCATTTTGTCCGTCGCATCAACACGTCCGATTAACTGCGTAGCAATCTGGTTCAACTGAGCTTTGAGTTTGTCGATCTCCAGATGAACCTCCTGGGCCGTCATAACCTGAAATGTGGAGCCGGGTGGAGGCACTCCTGTCTGAGTAGATCCAGTCCTATTTTCCCACCTGTTCGTTTGCCCGCCGAAGTGCTCTCGCGACAGCTTCGCGACATCTTCAACAGATGCGGCACCGGGAATCAGAACAAGGGTACCTATGCATCCAATCAGATACTTCGAGCAAATTCCCATTCGCATTCCAGATCCTCCGCGCCAATGCTATTCCGACCGAGCGAATATTGGAGTATTCAGGCTGGCTAACCTAGAATTGATACCATCACTGGACTTTCCCTCGGAGTTGTTGCAGTTTTTCGGCCCTAGCGACACCTTCCACTAGGGCGATTTGCTCGTCCTTCTCCAGTGATTTTGCTGCGTGATAATCAGCGAGGCGTTCTGCCACCCTTACTCTCGCATTAAGCAACGCGGTCATCTTAGGCGGATAGATAAATCGCCCTTCGACAAACATCTGGGGTTCCGGGATTGGCGCTAGGATCCATGCCTTCTTGTCGCCTAATCCGGACAGTTCAAGTGAGATTTTTCCTTTATCTCCATCCACGATGAAACGGAGGTCGTCACCGAACACGCCTCGCAACAGGAAGCTCGGATCTCCTGTTGTGTTCAACGCATACTCGTATGCCGTCCGATATTTGAGGAGAGAAGGTTTTTTCCCCTCTGAGCTCGGATCAAGCTGACGATACCTGTCATGCAAGCGGATCACCGCCACGTTAGCGGCTAGGTAGGGGTTGGCGCGCAGAAGCTTAAGCGAAGCCTCAGCCGCCTTCGCCTTCCTTTCGGCAAGCGCTTTATCGTCCGGAATTGGACCATAGAGAACATCTGCAATCGCCTTGGTCGTCAGATCGCCATACACGGTGTTGTACCCACCGACCGCTGCGTCCAAGACTAGCTGTAACTTTTCAACGATATCTTGCCCAACTCCCAATGCGTCAGGGGACGAGGATGCGTGAGCCAACAGTTTATCCTGAGCGATATAGTTTTTGGTTTGCGGATCGACTAAGTCAGCCAGGCGAGAGACGATAAGGAGCCAGTCAGTCAAGACTAGTGCAATATCCGCTACCATCGGTGTCCAGAGGAGACCGGTCGCCGTCTGATCCGCGTCGCCTGATCCACCGCAAAGAAGCCGTCTTGCGCGTCGTTGTAAATAGCTCTGCGCGCCGCAGGCGGCACCAGCTGGCTTGGCTGTCAACCGTTGCCTCTGTTCATAGACCGACAAGCCCGGACTCATTAAGAGTTCAAAGCCACGCGCCGGAGTAAGCTCAGTCCTCTGAAACAAATCTGAAAGGAGAGATGCACTTGGATTGTGAATCTCATCAATGAACCTTTCTAATGCCTTTTTCGTGTGTACGCCGCCCTGCTGTGCTTCCGCCGGCGGCAGCGGCTCTGGGGTATGTGAATAAGCGGAATTGGCATCAAGGAGATTGCCGAACCAATTGGCGGCGGTAATTGTAATCGGAGTTTGCCCGATCTGAATGCACTCGTTAACCTGAAACGCGTTCGGAACGAGGGCGGAGTACATATCGCTTAGGCTCGAAAAGTCGCCATTCGCCAGTACGTGATAGCGCTCTTCATTGCCGACTACGTGCTCATAAATCACGTAGCACGGCTTCCAAGGTGCCCACAGCAACTCCCGTGCAGTATTTCCGATCCGTCCGATCTCGAAGTCCATCCGGGCAAGGTGGTCTTCAAGCGCAAGATAATAGCTCTGCATCTGCTCCGAGAGCTTAACGATGCCTTCCATTATTTTCTGCTGGTTCTGAATAATCACATCGAGTTTTTGATTGATCGCCTCGAACTGCTGTTTCAAGTATCCCATCAGAGCCTTGAAACGTTCCTCGTCTGGATCCGTTCGGCTTCCAAAGACGCCACTCACCTGGACGATAGCTCCAAGGTAGTTCCCCGTCGCGAACGCTTGAAACGCACTTGAGGCGACGTTGCCGTACTGCATCGCTTTCGACAGATCTGGCGATAGCTCAATCCCAAGATTGTTTGCGATTGTCCCGATGTCGTTTATCGTCGACATCGTCTTCTGTATCGCCTGAGCCGTATTTTGAATCTTAGCCTCGGCCTCGAAGCGCTTTATCAGATCTGCCTTCAGTTCTGGGCCGTCACAGTTTGGCGCTCTTGCAGGACATTCAAATCTTTCTGCCATAAACCCAGCCTTGAGAGAAGCGGCCTTCGCAGCTGGGTCCATCTTGTCGAAAACAAAATCGACGACGAACCCGGAATTACGCTCTTGCCTCTCCAGGCGCCTGTCGATCGAGCTAACCGTTTCCTCTAAATCTCCAATTTGACCCTGGAGACCCTCTAAAGCTTTCCCATGCGCCTCCAGGGTGGTGATGGTCTTTTGTTGAAATATCATCAACTTGCCAATCTTATCGTCGATCTTCGCGAGACGTTTATCTTGGCTGTCAATCTGATCGAGTGTTGCTTTTTGAGTATTCCTAATCGCCTGTATGACGAGATCTTGAACAGCTTCTTTTGCGACTCCATCGGAGCCGACCATGTTCGAGAGCTCGGTGATAGCGCCGCTCTGGACATCAATCTTGCTCTTAAGTTCCTCGGGCGACAGTTTCTGGAGGTCCTCGTATTTCGATCCTGTCGCTTCCTCCAATCTCGGTTGAATCTTCTTAAGATAAACAGCCAAATCGGTGTTCATCTCCGTTTGTACCTTTTCGAAATATGCGTCAGATGCTGCTTGGGCTGTAGCCTTCAGCACCGCCGCCGGCACAACTCCGACACCGGACGCCGCCATGGTGACTGCTGTCCCATCAATCAGAAAGTCTGTTGAGGCTTTGGCTGCCATAAATGCACCTTGAGCCTCATTGCGGAACTTTACATATCCCTGGACTGTATTAGCCAACGCTTGCCGTTGAACAGCGGATGTGGCCCCAGTGGCCGGTGGTAGGGTTGCATCTGTGGCCACAGCGATTGCGCGTACCATTGTGATGCCATACTTTACGCCGGCGGCCTGTAGGCCGGCACGGTTCTCAGGGGTCCATCCTGGTACAGCCTGCTGTGCAGATGTTTGGGTGGTAATCACAGCGCAAGCGGAGGTCAGGAGCATAGAAAGGGGGAAGCGAGAAAGTTTCATGAGAACCTCTCCAATCGAGATCACTGCTGTCGGTCAAATACCTCGGCCATGTCCTTCTCGAGCCGCAATTTCAGCACTTGGTACGCGCCATCATCCTTAGCCAATTCAACTGGAATTTCCGCAATGCGGTTCAGCAACTCGACGCGAAGAGAAGTGAGAGTCTTATCTTGCGAAGCGTTTTGCTCCTGCAGAGCCTTTAGTACCTTTGAGAGCTCTGCTACCTGGGCGGACAAAGCACTGAAAAGTCCATCGATCTCGCCAACTGTGTAGACCTGAAAGGACTTGCCCAGGACTTCCTTATCTGACCCTCCAAATGCCTCGTTGGCGCCCCTAAAATGCTTGGTTTCCAGTCCGGGGTTGACGATATACTTCTGAAACGTAGCAACCCTCTCTGAAGCTGACGCCAACGGGGCTACGAATAGGAATGCTGCCGTACATACCCACTGAATGATCTGGAGAACCATTTCGTGCCTCCATGCCTAGTTCGCGATTTGTTTAAACTTCTAGTTAGGTGTGGTGTTGCTCTGCCAGTTCTACTACTTTTAACCTATCCCGGAGCGGGCGCGTGCTGCAATTTTGAGGTATTGCTGAGCGAAGCGACGTCTGTAGCTGCATCCAACCTCACTTACGCTCATGTAACTTTGGCGCCTCCAATGGCCTTGCCAGCCGTCGGGGTCAAGGCTCAATAATTATCACAGGATGGGTGGTGGCGATTTAAATGGCGCCAGAACGAAATAAACGGTGGTCTGCGACACCCGTGCTCTCGTCCCCAAACCCCGAGCATGGTACCGGCTGATTCCAGAACGATAGCAGAACACGCCATTCATGCCCTCCGTAGTCATTTGCGAAAAGCAATCCCAAGGCCGTGACATGGCTACGGCGGTTGGAAACACCTATGGGCAGGTGCTCGCCGCCCAAGGACACCTGCTCCGGCCGCAGCTCCCAGGGGAGGTTAATCCGGCCTGGGAGAATAGCGCCACACGCATCATGAAATTCGCGTATTCATAGCAGATCCGTCAAAAGGACGGTTCGAGAGACGATCTGCTCTCTTAGCGATTAGTGAAGCTGACGGTCTTCGAGCACGCCGCCGCTCCCGATTTCCGGCAGGCCGAGCCGTGAAGTTCCAGGGTGAAACTGGCTTTCCCGCCGCGGTTCACAACCTTGTACCCCCGGACGTACTCGTTGAACTTCTCCGTCCATTTATCGGGCGCGGTGGAGATCAAGACCTGGGTGAGGCTTCCGGCGCTGCCGCTAAACATCGAATGCATGCCGTCACAGACCAACTCGCCGTAGTCAATGATCCAGTCCTTGAACCCGTCACCGTTCAGGTCATGCTCATTCGTGGCGAACCCCTTCCGGAACTTGAAAACATCGCAGGACTCCAAGTTCCCCTTGAAGGCCTCGACCACGTCCGCAGGGTAGCCGGAAATGTCGGATGATTTCTCAGGCGGCGGTGGCGTCGTGCTCGCCTTGATGAACTGGGTCGGAACCCAGCCGCCGTCATCATCCCCTTGGCTCACGTAGCAGAAGCGGGGGAGGCCCCGTGATGCAGGGTCCTCGTCCATGATGACCTTACCAGCCGCGTTGACGTTATTGCAGGCGCTGACCTTGAGCCACTTGGCATCGTGCGAAACCTCGCCCACCAAGTGGGACTTGGGATCGGGCCAGCGCTTCAGGACGAGCTTTTCCCCAGGTGCAATGCCCGTGACATCAACGATCTCCGGGTCGGCGGCCAGAGCGGCTCCCGTTCCGATGACAAGGGAGAGAGAGAAGGCGAATAGGATACGCATGCGGATTTGATCTCTGTTGGTGCCAGCCTTGTAACAGTTCCCAAGCGTGGCGGTAGGTGTGGCGACACAAATCCACTGCTTCCTGACTAGGGCAACGTGGATATCACCCCAGCGCTTCGGCCTGTTCGCACACCATTATCAGCCGAGGTTAGTAGCGCCAATCCGAAATAAACTGTAGTCTGCGACACCCGTGCTCTCGTCCCCAAACCCCGAGCATGGTACCGGTTGATTCCAGAACGATAGCAGAACACGCCATTCATGCCCTCCGTAGTCATTTGCGAAAAACCATCCCAAGCCCGTGACATCGTCACGGCGGTTGGAAGCACCTATGGGCAGGTCCTCGCCGCCCAAGGACACCTGCTCCGGCTGCAGCTTCCAGGTGAGGTCAATCCTGCCTGGGAGAAATGGACTGACGATCTCCTTTACCCGCAGGGAGGCCGCTACGGCTATGTTCCCGGCGAGGGTGGCGGCAAGAAGGAGGCGCTCGATAAGATCAAGCGAGCGCTGTCTTCGGCCGACGAGGTGATCATCGCTACTGACTGCGATCGCGAAGGCCAGGGAATCGGTCAAAGCCTTCTGGAGTTCCTCAAGTTCAAGGGTCGCGTCCGCAGGGCCATGTTCACGGCGCAGGACCCGACGACCCTGCAAACCGCCTTCAGGTCGCTCAAACCCAATTCCGAATACCAGGGCATGTACGATGCCTTCGTTGCCCGCCAGCAAGGCGACCAAATCTACAATCTCTCTCTGACCCGCGTTGCGACCAACAATCTCCGCCCTGAGGGAAGCAAGAAGCCCGTCGGGATTGGGCGCGTGCGCAGCCCTACTCTCGGTATCCTCTGCCGACGGGAGCTTGAGATTCGAAACTTCGTTCCGAAGGAGTATTTCGAGGTTCGACTGAACATCCTAGGCGCTTCAGGCAACGCAGATCTATTCTATCGACCCTCTGACGAGAACCGCATCTTCATCCGAGGCACCGCTGACCAGATCGCCGAAGCAGCGAAAGCTTATGCCGGGCCGGTCCACGTGAAGACCGAGCGCAAAGAACGCTCGCCTGCCAAGCCAATGGACCTGCCGACCCTTCAGAAGCGAGCCTCCCAATGGGGCTGGACTGCAAAGAAGACCCTCGACACGGCTCAGGACCTCTACGAGACCTTCAAGATTATCACCTATCCACGATCCGAGTCCCGCTATCTCAACGAGAGCCTGATCCCGCAGGCGGCTCCCCTTCTCACGATGCTCAAGGAGGTCTCCGATTACGCCTCCTACTCGCTGAAGGCCCCGGTGATCCGCAAAGGCAAGAGCGGTGTCTTTTCGGACAAGCAATTGGAGGGCATCTCCCACCACGCCATCATTCCGAACATCAACTGCCCGGGCGGTTTTGCCAAAACGGTCGGCCAGCTTAATCCCGATCAGAAGCGCCTCTTCGACCTGATTGCCCGAACCTTTCTCGCGGCCATCGGCGAACAGCACATCTACGACCAGACTAAGGTTTGGGTCGACGTTCAGGCTCCCCCAGTGCCTCCTGGCAAGTTCACCTTCTCGGTCACCGGATCAGTCCCGGTTTTTGCCGGCTGGAAGGAGATCTTCGAAGACAAGTCAGACGACGACGAGGAGGAGAACAAGCTCCCGCCGCTGAAGAACGGGGAAGCCGTGAAGGCACGTGAGACGGAAGTGCAGGTCAAGATGACCAAGCCGCCGCCGCGGTACACCGAAGGCAGCCTCATTGAGGCCATGCAGGACGCCTGGAAGTTCGTTGATGACCCGGCCGAGCAGGAACGCCTCAAGGAAGCCAAAGGCATTGGAACCCCGGCTACCCGAGACACAATCATCGAGGGCCTCAAGCTTCAGGGACAAATCACGGTTCAGAAGAAGAACCTCGTCCCGACCGAGCTTGGTATGCAACTCTACCAGATCCTGGCCTCTGCAGCGCCTGTCATCGTCGATCCCGGCGCAACGGCCCGCATGGAGGCGCGCCTCGATGACATCCTGAGCGGCAAGGCAAGCGCCGACCAGGTAATCAAGGAAATCTCCAAGGTCGCCTATACCCTCATACCGAGCATCAAACAGAAGAAAGGTTCAGTCACCGCAGCAGTGGCCACTCCTCCAACCAAAGCCATGGTTCAATTCGCCCAGACCATCGCCGGTCGGAAGAACATCCCCCTACCCCGAGAGGTCACGAAAAACTTCAAGGCCTGCAAAGCCTTCATCGACCAGCACACCGGAACGGCCCAAAATGGGGAAGGAAGTGGCGACTGGCTCCTCGACAAAGCCCAGAGGCTCGCCCAGGCCACCAACACACCCCTGCCGGATTCCATCAAGCAGGATCGCGCGGCCCTCAAAAAGTTCGTCGACGAAGCTGACAAGAAACGCGGTTCCGAACCCGCCAGCGACAGCCAGATGGCCTGGGTCAAGAAGCTCGTCGATCAGGGCGCCACTCCACCTGAGGGCTACCCCCACGCTGTATCGAAGGCAACGGCGAGTAAGTTTCTCGATGCTGCGTTCGCCAAGAAAGCCCCTAGCGGCGGTTCTGGAGCAAGGCCAACTGCCGCAAAGGCGGGAGCCCAGAAGCGGCCGGCGGGAGCACCAGCCAAACGGTTTGCGGGTGCGAAGAAATAGGCCGCAGACCGATCTATCCAAAACGAAGAAGGCCGGGTTTCCCCGGCCTTTTCTTTAGCTCTCGCTTGGGAGGGTGAACATACCCTCGATTTCACTCTGTGCCCGGGCGAACACATCGTATGGGTGAGCATGCTGGAGGGTGATCTCCTCGAACATCGTCGCCATCAGCTGCTTGTTGCCGCAAAGTGCAAACAACGTTGCAGCGTCGGTGACGGCTTGGACTTTGCCGTCGTAATCCTGATGATCCTGCCGGCTATTATAGATCTGTGCTGACGCACCGAAGATTGAGGACTGGATTTCCTTGGGCGTGAACCCTTCCGGAGGGGGCAGGTCAGCCTCGGCCGGGACCAGTCTCTCAGTTACATCCTCAGGGAACGATGGAGCTGGCTCCTCGTCACCCGTGGCGCTTATCGGCACCAGGTCCCGGACATCGCTGAAGGTTTCGTCAGCCATTCACTGTCTCCTTTTTGGGCGCTAACTTTAATTCTGAATACCACATTAAAACGCATGGCGCGACACCCCTAATGCGCGATATTGGCGTTCATCTGAGCCAAAAAAGGGCAGAACAAGCGCCATGATTCGAGAGTCCTCCCGTACCCCTTTCCTGCGATCGAGCTTCGAAATCGTCTATGACCGAGGGGTGAGTTCCTCTTCAGATGGCAATTACGAGCCAGCGCTCCTGAGCGGCCGCGCCGCTTCCGCCGAGATCCTTGCAAGGTCCATGAGCCTCCTCGTCAACCGCAGTGCGACTGCCCAGAACGAAAATGACGTTCTCGACATGCGCTATGTCTATGCGGCCCTGGCTCTATCCGACGAAGGCAAGGTCGCCAGCGCTGCCCAGACGCAAATCATGCGTCACGCACGCTCGGCATTGTTGGCAGCCGACGATACAGACGGAGTCCTCGAGCGCACCCAGTTCGCTCTCTCGTCCCTATCGCTGCCCGGCACTAAGCCTCTTACGGTCGATCTGCCGCCGGCCATGTCGGGCCTAAGGGATCTCGTCTGGGATTCCAGTGTCCGAAAGGCCGCAACAGGGGCAGTCCTTGATGCAAACCTCACCGTTACTGCGCAAGCACTCGCATTCGCTGCAATCTGCAGGCCGTGTCAGTGGTTTAGCCCCGATACAGGCATCATCCTGCGAGCCGGCTGCACGATCCGACCTTCAGGGCGGGGGTTCCGTCTAACCCTCCCTTGGTCCCACTCCCTCCTCCGTTTGTCCCACGAGGCCAGCACGACCGTCATCAAGGCAGGTTTTGAACGCGGACTGACGGAGATGGAGCTTCTGGACACGCTCCTCACCCTCAAAGATGTGGCAAGCCAGTCAAATCCCCACGAAAGCCAAAGCGCCGCGGCCGAGCGTGGACGTGACTATGTTGTCTACGATTATGCGGTTGAGACATATGCCGCCGTCGAGCGGCAGAGCCAGATATTTGACGATCCCGTCCTGACCCTCGCCGCCGCCACCGCAGCAGCGCTCACCGTTAACCATTGGAACGCTGAATAAAGGGGCCGCCCTCACAAAAAACCGAGTTGTTGTGCTGCAAAAAGATATAAAAGGAGGAACACAGCGCTTTAATTCGGCGAACGCGAATCATAACGGAAATCGGATACGGCTCATGAAGAAGAAGAACGCACTGTTTTTGGGAATTGCAGCCGTATCGGCTTCCTTCGCTTTCATCATCTCGAACGCGATGACGCCGGAGCCCCCTCCCCCGGCGCCTGAGAACACTGTCCAGGCCCCAGTTGCTCCTGATCCGCGGGAGTTAACGGAGGTTCTGGTGGCCAATGAGGACATCAAGATTGGTCAGCAGATCAATCCGGCGATGATGACTTGGCAGACCTGGCCGAAGACGTCGGTTCCTCCTCACGCCATCACCCGCGATAACCAACCTGAGGCTCTCACCACCTATGAGAAGGCTACCGCAACCGCGACTCTGATGAAGGGTGAACTCATCGCTGAGGCCCGCCTGATCCGTGCCGACAAATCCGGTTTCGTCGCAACAGCCTTGCCCGAAGGATACCGAGCCTTCTCTATCCGGCTTGACGCGGGTGGCGCGAACGCTGCCGGCGGGATGATCCTGCCGAACGATCGTGTCGATATCTACGTCACCGGCCAGGCCCCTCTCCCCGGGCGATCCGACATCGACTCCACCATCCTGATGCAGGACATCCGGGTGATCGCTATCGACCAGAATATCGAGAAGACCGATGGAACCCATGCCATGATCGGGAGCACGGCGACCTTGGAGCTTACTCCCGATCAAATCGTGTCGGTCAACAAGGCCCAGAGAAACGGAACTCTCTCGTTCGCGCTCCGCCCAATGCGGGAGAAGCAGCCGGCGACGGTCGAGGCCTCCTCTGTCCCCACGTCTGCAAAGGCTGCCGACATCCAGCTCATCCGGTTCGGCGTCTCCTCCGCTCTGAACTGACACTGCTACCTTTCAAATTCGGACAACGATAATGACAATCACCAGGAACCCGAGCGCTTGGAATATTCAGGGCGCAATCTTTCGCGGAGCAGCGCCGCTCCTTGCCCTCGGGCTGGGCATCGGTCTGGCTTCCTCGGCTCAGGCAGCTGATCCCGTGGCCGACCCCTTGAGCGGTGCAACCGCCGTAAACGTCGCCAGAGGTTCCATTACCGTCGGTATCGGAAAGTCCACCTTCCTCGACCTCAAGGCCGATGCCCGTGACGTGATTGTCACCAATCCGAACGTGGTCCAGGCAACCATCCGCTCCGAGCGCAAGATGATGCTCCTCGGCCTCGGTGAGGGCGAGACGCAGATCTACGTCATGGACGCAGAAGGCCGCAGGATCACCAGCTATACGGTTCAGGTCTCCCGTGACACCGGGCGCCTTGAGGAGGTTCTTCGAGAGGTCATTCCCGGGTCGACCATCCGGACCAAAATGATCGGAAACTCCGTGATCCTCTCCGGCGAGGTCGATTCCGATATTCAAGCGAAACAAGCTGTTGATGTGGCAACGGCTTATATGACTGCTGGGGTCCGGTCCCCTGACTCGGGCGGCGGCTCAGGTGCGGGTATGTCCTCTGGAGTAGCGGCCGAAAGTTCCCTTGGCCCTGTGATCAGCGCCCTAACGATTAAAGGCCGCGATCAGGTCATGCTCAAGGTGACCATTGCGGAAATCCAGCGGAATGTCCTCAAGCAGCTCGGCATCAAGTGGACCGGATCCTGGAACCTGCAGGACGCAACCGTTAATGCGGCTTTCTCGCCCGCCTATCCTGTGGCCGGTTCCGCCCTCGCAAAGACCGCACTCGGAGCCACTTGGCCCGGTGGGGATGCCATCAATCTTGAAGCCATGGAGCAGGCCGGCGTTGCTCACACCCTCGCCGAGCCAACACTGACGGCGATCTCAGGCGAGTCCGCTAGCTTCCTTGTCGGCGGCGAAATGCCGGTTCCCAGCGGCACGTCGTGTAGCGGTGACGGAGGCAGCAACTGCCAGCCGACCATCACCTACAAGAAGTTCGGTGTGAGCCTCAACTTCACGCCGGTGGTCATGTCGTCTGGGAAAATCAACCTCAAGGTCGGCACTGAGGTCTCCGAAATCGATCCAAACAACCAGATCATCATTCCGGCAGGGAACAACCAGAGCCTCGCAATCCCGGGCTTCAAGGTCCGCAAGCAGGACACCACGGTTGAAATGCCCTCCGGTGGCGCACTGGTGACGGCCGGCCTGATCCAGCAGCAGACCAAGCAGGCGGTTAACGGTCTTCCCGGTCTGATGGATTTGCCCATCCTTGGAACGCTCTTCCGCTCCCGCGACTACCAGCGTCAGGAGACGGAGCTCGTGATCATCGTCAACCCGTACCTCGCGAAGCCGGTTGCGCCCCAGAAGATCGCTCGTCCTGACGATGGCTTTGCCCCGGCGGCCGATCCCAATGCGGTGTTCCTTGGCCAGGTGAACCGGAAAACTACCGGAAAGAGAGAGGCCAAGCCGATCTTCAAGCAGCCCGGTTTCATCATCAACTGACGCCGCCCGATTACTTTCTAAGGATCTCCCATGTTTAAGAAGCTCTCCACGGCGGCATGCCTCTCCCTTCTTGCGGCTGGCTGCGTCGATCGCGACCCACCCGGATATGCCCTCCCTTACGCCCCCGATATTCGTGATCGCCACCCCATCGTCCTGAAAAATGACTTTGCGACCCTGGATCTTTATCCGACCCAGGTCACAGGCCTTGATGCGCGCCAGAAGGTTGATCTTCGGGACTTTGCCAGGGCCTACATCCCGGCAGGCAAGACGTCCCTCGTCGTTTCCTCTCCATATAAGGGACAGGCTGCCGACAACGTTGCTGTCGACCGGTTTGCTGGCGTCATCGTCAAGGATCTCGTCGGTGCCGGGGTTCCCCGCTCTGCTATTGAGGTCCGGAAGTACCAAAGTCTCGACTTCGACCGGATCGAACCCGTCAAGCTTTCCTATGTGCAGCTCGACGCTGGCGTGCCTCACGCTTGTGGCGATTGGCCCGATGACCTCGGAGCGGGAAGCCTGATCAACAGCATGGAGAACCTCACTCCGGCTAACTTCGGTTGCGCGCACCAGCAGAACCTCGCCGCCCAGATGGCGAACCCGATGGATGCAGTCCGTCCTGCGCGTGAAACTGCTCCCGACTCCACCCAGCGCGTCCTGATGCTGCGCCGTTTTGTTGCCGGCCAGCCGACTTCTACCCAAACAGGCGGATCGGGTTCTGAAGACGGCAGCACGTCATCCTCGGTTCCGAATTGATCTCGGTAAGGACCCTCTCATGAACCACATGAACCCTCACCTCACCCACTCTATGGCCACCCCACTGGCTCCGGTGCCGCGGATCACCGTCGACGCATTTTGCCAGAGCAAGACTGTTGCTCGCTTCGTTGCGGAGGCTTTCAAGGATCCAATCCTGAACCGAGCCAAGACCGATCTCCTGGAAGGCGGTCTGCACGACGCTATCGCGTACTATTCCACCGGAAGCGGCACTCCCAGTGTCATTGTTCTGGAGATTGGCCCGGACGAGGACAACTTCCTTCCCGTCCTGGACGACTTGGCCACACACTGCGCCGAAACCACAAACGTCATCGTAATAGGTCACAGAAATAGTGTCCGTATCCACCGGGCCCTGCAGGATCGAAATGTTCGTGACTACCTCGTGGTTGAGGAACTCGACCGGTTGGACATCATCCGGGCGATTTCCCGGATCTATTCGGAAGATTCTGGCGTAGGGCATGGGCATGTCACCGCTGTCATCGGCAGCGTTGGCGGCGCCGGGGTGACAACAGTAGCGTCCAACTTGGCTGCAAGCCTGGCCAGTATTGTACCGTCATCGGTGCTCGTCGACCTGAATTTCGGCTTTGGAGCCTCTGCGTTCAACTTCAATCAGGAGCCAAAGCAGGATATCTCCGAGGCTTTGTCCACCCCAGAGCGGATTGACGCCAACCTGCTCGAGCGTCTCCTCGTTCAGTGTGACGACAATCTCGCCATCCTTCCTGCCCCCGCTACGCTCGATAAAACCTGGGATGTTCGTGAGGATGCCGTCTCCCGGATTATCGAGACATTGCGACGAGACAACACGAATCTTGTCCTCGACATGCCGCGCGTCTGGACGAACTGGACATTACTCGCGCTGCAGGTCTCTACCGAGGTGGTCTTGGTTACCACGCCATCGCTTCTCAGTATCCGAAACGCACAGGAGACTGTGGCAGCCTTGGATCGCCTCGGAAAGCGTCCTCGCCTCATCGTTAATCAGCATAGCGGCCCGAAGAGCTCAGACCCCTCTATCGCCGACATCACCAAGGCGTTGAGCGGATTGGAGCCCGATGCGGTACTCGCCTATGACCGCGATTTGCACCATGAGGCTTCGGAAAACGCCCGGATGTTGGCCCAGGTTCAGCCGAACAACCCCGCATCTCATAGCCTCAGGGAAATCGCACGTTCTCTGGCAGGTGTTGTTCCGTCCAACGCCGTCGAGCAGGCCAGCAATGCCACGCCGTCAGGGCTTTCGTCGTTGATCGGCCGTCTTTCTAAGGCTCTCCCGAGCAGAGCCAAGTCCAACTGAATTAAACCAATTGAATTGAGACAGTCATGGCGTTTGGCACCAAGAAATCTGAACCTCGCTCAGTCAACGAAGCTGCTAGGCCAACGGTGCCCGTCGCCACAAGGATGGCACCGGCGGCCTTCGGCAGCTCTGGACCTCGGGCACCCGGCGGCTTCGGTCAAACCACCAAGCCTAGCCCGGGCACAGTGGTGGCTATTCCCGCCGCGGCCAATCCACAACGTTCCCCTGCTCAGATCAAGGCAAACGTATCGACGTTGCCGGCCAACACGACGGTGATGTCGGCAAACTACTTCGAGTGGAAGAAGCGGGTCTCGGATCAGCTGTTCGGCAACCTGGATCTGATGCAGCGACTTGGGGCCCTTGAAAGCTCCCAGGCAGCCGAGGAGATCCAGGATACTGCTAGGCAGATCATGGCCGAGCTGGAGATCGCAATCTCGAAGGTGGAACAGGACCAGATGCTTCGCGATCTGGTTGATGACATCCTCGGCTTCGGCCCCCTCCAGCCTTTGCTCGATCGGCAGGATATCGCCGACATCATGGTGAACCGGCCCGACCAGGTTTACATTGAGGTTGGGGGCCAGATGGAGCTTGTGCCGAACTGCCGCTTTATTGACGAGGGCCACGTCTTCAACATCGCCCAGCGACTGGTAGGTCAGAGCGGCCGCAGTGTCGACGAAGCCAACCCTATTTGTGAAGCCCGCCTCTCAGATGGCTCCCGCCTCAGTGTCGTCGTTCCGCCGATCACAAAGTACACGACCATCACCATTCGAAAGTTCAGAGCGGAACGCCTGACACTCAACGACCTGATCAAATTCGGGAGTATTTCTCCGAACGCGGCTGAGTTGCTCAAAATCATCGGGAAGTGCCGGCTCAATGTCATCGTCTCGGGAGGCACTGGTTCCGGAAAAACCACTCTCCTAAACTGTCTATCGGCCTTCATCGACGACAAGGAGCGCATCCTGACCGTGGAAGATACGGCTGAACTCCAGCTTCAGCAGCCCCACGTGGTCCCCATGGAGGCGCGCCCGCCGAGCATCGAGGGGGTGGGAGAGATCAATATCGAGAAGCTCGTGAAGACCACCCTCCGCATGCGGCCAACCCGCGTACTGATCGGTGAAGTCCGCGGCGAGGAAATGTTCTTTCTTCTTCAGGCCATGAGCTCCGGCCACCCTGGCTCGATGGGTACTCTTCACGCCAATGATCCGAAAGGTGCACTAACCAGGATGGAGTCGTTCGTGGTCATGGGCAGACCCAACCTCAACAAATCCGACGTTCGCAAGATGATCCATGAATCCGTCGACGTAATCGTTCAGGTCAACCGACTGCCGGACGGCACACGTCGCATCACCCACATCACAGAGCTTACCGGTATGGAGGGCGATGTGATTTCGACCCAGGATCTCCTGGTTTACAAGATCGAAGGTGAAGACGAGCGCAGGCGCATCATTGGCCGTCACGAGTTTCAAGGCGTGGTAAAGCCGAAGATCTACGAGAAAGCGGCGTTCTATGGCGAAGGCGAAAGGCTGATGAAGATCCTTTCGGGCGCTGCATAAGGTCAGGTTCTCATGCAAACATCTCAAGTGATCATTGGCCTCTGCAGCTTTGTTGCCATCGGCTCGCTGTCTTATGTGTTTCTATCACCAAAGATCTCTGATGAGTCCGTGGCGGCCACCCGCCTATCAAAGCTCACCAAGGAGGGCGCTGCCGCCGGTGCCAAGACGGTCCTTGACCGACGGCGCCGGCGCGCAGTGGTTCATAACCTCGAAGACCTCCAAGCGGAGGAGAAAAGCCGGAAGAATATCCCGATCGATGTTCTCATCCGGCAAGCCGGCCTGGATTGGACGAACCAAAGATACTACCTGATGATGGCTTCCGGCCTGGCTGTAACGTCCATCGCCGTGTACCTCCTTTCCATGAGCCTCCTCGCAACGGCCATAGCGGCTCTCATTGCGCCTATGATCTGGCCAAAGATGTACGTCGCTCGGCTCCGGGAAAAGCGCATTCAGAAGTTCCTCGATCAGTTCCCGAGCGGCCTTGATATCATCATTCGGGGCCTCAAATCCGGCCTCCCAATCCGGACCTGTATGGTCACCATAGCGACAGAGGCTGAAGAGCCGCTGCGATCTGAGTTTCAGGCTGTCATGCAAGCCCAGTCCCTTGGAATGACAATCGCTGACGCGGTTGCCCGGATGCGTCTGACCGTCCCCTCGCCCGAAACCAATTTCTTCATCACCCTCATCGAGGTGCAGCAGGCCGCCGGCTCAAACCTCGCTGAGACGCTTCAAACCCTGTCAAACATGATGCGGGCCCGTAAACAGATGCGGGAGAAAATCAAGTCCCTCGCGGCGCAGCCAAAGGTGTCCGCATATATTATTGGGGCTGTACCAGTCGTCGTGATGGTCGCTGTCCAGTTTATTTCGCCCGAGTACTTGGAGCCGTTATTCTACACCACGCTCGGACACGTGGTCCTTGGTGGTTGTATCCTATGGGCTGGCTTCGGTGCTCTCCTCATGAAGTCGTTCATGAAGATCAAGATCTAGGAGGTGTTGCCATGCACCAAGTTCTTATTATTGGCCTGATTACGATAGCACTTACGACCGTAGGCATGGTCGTCATGCAGATGTTCGAACCGGAGAGCGTAGGCAACGTTCGCCGGCGGCGGCTTGAGGAGACGGCGCCGGATAAACTTCGGTTGGCCGGGCAGACTGAGGGCCCGGGTCGTGTCAAATTCATGCCAGGCCGTCAAGTTCGGACCATCGTGACCCGCCTCAATCTCGCCCGTTATCTCGGTACGGAAGACGCTCGGGATCGCCTCGTCCAAGCGGGCTACCGCTCCCCCGCCCACGAGGTCAGCTTTCTGTTCGCCAGGTTCATCGCACCTGTTTCCTTGATCGTCCTCACGACGTCCTACCTGTTCCTGACTGGGGTCCTTGCTGGGAATCTGCTTCAGCAGGTGCTGGTGATTATGTTCATGGGATTTGCTGGCCTAAGGCTTCCCGAGATCTTTCTTAGCCGAACGATCCGGGCTCGTCAGGAGTCGATCCGATTGGCTTGGCCCGACGCGCTTGATCTCCTGAACATTTGTGTGAGGTCCGGCATCTCGGTCGAGCAATCGATCCGCAAGGTCTCGGATAAAATCGGGCACCAATCATTCCCACTGGCCGAGGAGTTCAGAATCCTGCTTGCCGAAATGGCCTACCTGTCTTCCCGCCGTCAGGCGTACGAGAACCTCCATAAGCGAGTCGAACTGGGTCCGATCCGCAACTTTGCGTCAACCCTGATCCAGGCCGAGTTAAACGGTACACCTGTTAGTGATGCTCTGAAAACTTTGGCCGACGAAGGGCGCCTAGAGCGGATGAACGAGGCAGAACGTCGGGCAGCCGCAATGGGTCCGAAACTGACGCTTCCGATGATCCTGACCCTCCTTCCGGTGCTGATTACGATCATTGTCAGCCCATTGCTAATTAAGGTCTTGACCGGCGGTCTGTAACCGTATGCTCGAATACCCGTGCCTTGCACAATTTGCGGTTCTTGAGGGGCTTTAAGTCCCTCTTTCCGCATTAGACTGGCCAAATAGAGTTTCATAATTCGTTAAACTTGGCCTATAATCCCATCGAACAAATCGCTGGCGAGTGACCTGGCCGGCTCTGACCTCCCAATGACTAGGACAAGCCATGGATATCCGCCGCCAAGCAGCGGGGTCGGGAGCTCGCGCGATCCGATCCTTCGCTAAAGACACCCGGGGCAACGTCGCTCTGATTTTTGCCCTCACCCTTCCCATCCTCATCCCGGCGGCAGGGGTCGCCTACGACTACTCTCGTATTTCCGCCCTTCATAACGATCTGCAGGGATCGGTGGATTCGATCAGCCAGACCATCACCCAGCGAATCAACGCCTGTCTCGACACCATCCGCACCGACAATGGGGCTGGCGGCTACACCCTGGACAACGGCTGCCTCAACGCAGGGCAGTACGGCGCCGATCGCCGCGCATTCGATCCGCAGGCAGAGGCCCAAACCCTGCTGGCATCCAATTTCAGCCAAAAGGGGTTTGACCCGGCTAGCCCTCCCCAGATCGTTGGATCGGTTGAAATCGATAAGTACACCGGCCGCTACGTCGTGAACGCTCAGGTTGGCTACAAATGCGTGTTCATGTCCCTCCTCAAGAAGGACTGCACTGTTTCGGCTTCATCGTCGGCGATCACCTCAAACGCATTCGCTCAGGCGGATCAACTCGCCCTGACCGGCCCGACAGCGATTGAGATCTGGGCGGGAGTGCCATCGCCCGCGCTTCCCTTTACCCTCCAGGCATCGAAAGGGTGGCCGGCCTATACCTATAGTGTAGGCACCAATCTTCCGGCAGGCCTTACGGTCAATCCCACCAGCGGCCAAGTCGGTGGCCAGGCCCAGGCAATAGGCTGCACCGCACCGTGCAATCCTCAGATCCTCCCTGCAACCACGTTTGGCGTGACCGACAGCGGCGATCCTGCTCGAGGAGGAATCAACAAGCAGACTGCGTATCACAACGTCGTCTTCACCATTGTGCACCCGCTCGGCCTCGCGTACACGGGTGATAGCTTCGACACCGTCGTCGCAGCAGGTCAGTATACATATACGAAGACACCCATCCGTACCGGTGGCAAGGGATCCTATACCTACTCCTGCTCTGGGCTCCCGGCGGGTCATCCGAACAATCCGTTTACCTGCGATGCCACTACCGGCGTCATCAAGGGCCAGCCGCTGCTGTCCAATGCTCTACAGGCGATTTCGGGTGTGATCACGGTGACTATCCGCGATGGTCGCGGCGTGACGGCCTCAACCCAGATCCCATACCACTTTCGTCTCCCAGTGCTGTCGGGGCGTGCACTCAAGAAGGTTACTGGTGAAATCCAGGACGACATCCTCATGTACAACGTGTTCGAAGGAACCGGTGGATGGGGTACACTTCGCGCCTATTGCTCGGGCCTTCCCGCCGGGTTGAGATGCGGTGGAAACGGAACCGACAGCCGGTTCGACGGCACAGTCTATGGTCGCCCCACAGACAAGAACAAAATGTCTGGCACGTTTAATGTCACGATTGTCGACGATACAGAGCGAACATTTACCTTCCCTGTGACGTTCGAGCTCTCCCCCAATAACAGGGTCACCCGGTACGACTGCGGCAAGGAGAAGTGGATTGCCTGGGTCGATGTTACCTATCTGTCCGTGCACTGTAAGTATGGTTGCGGCTATCAAAGGCGTGTTTATGTCTCGTGTGGCTCCGACACTGATTTGAACATCATGGGGCCCGGGCCTGACAACGTCGACTTCGCCGAATACGGCAGGAGATACTCATCGCGCTATCTCTCCAAATCCCAAATGGATGCCGCGCGTGACTGGGCTCGGAAAGACATGTGCGATTTCGTCGACTATCACCGCGATGTCCTATTAGGTGGCCGTCAAGGATCCTCCTGTGGCAGCGTCCAATTAAACGACGTGTCTGACATTGGAGAGTTCAACAACTCTGCACCGCCACCAGCACCGCCACCTTACTGTGCCTACTGGAAGCGGGACAATGGATGGGGCATGACTCGTTCGCAGGGTGTTCAGTGTTTCGACAGCAATGGGAACCCAACCAGTTAAGCCTCAGAGACATCCGGATCACAATCAACGAAGGGGAGGTTTTTACCTCCCCTTTTTTATTCCAGTTGGGAATCCCTGACATTAGATCCTGATGGTGGTTGGAGATTAATCTCCATAGCCCAAGCGCCGGTCCCAGTTCACTCTTCAGGCTAACCCAGTACCAGCACTTTGAAACGGTAGGGCTGCTGCTATTCGGAAGTGGAGACCAGCTAAGATGTGAGTTGGAAGCAGATCCTTGCGACCAGAGTCATCAGGACGAGGCAAGTACTACGCCTGGACCAAGACCATCAAGTGCCACCGCAAAACAAGAAGGCCACCAATTCGGTGGCCTTCTTCATTTCTCACCATTTAATAGGGAAGTTGTAGGTCTGCCCTGAGGCATCTTTGACCTTAACGGTCCAGGTGGCGCCTTGATAAACTGGGTTTGTCCAGAACTCTCCGTTCGTACCGCTCCAGTTCTTCAGGGACGGTGGCCCGGATCCCGTTACGCTCACGATGTCTCTACTTCCATAACCACCGGTAATTTTGAACAGAACGCCTATGTTACACGCGGAGCCGTTACAGTGGATCTGCCAGAGCTTGGTCACACTTCCCGTCATCGGAGGCGCCGTGAAGTCCCAGATGATGTCTTGATAGCTCACCTGTCCGATCGAGTCCCGGATAGTAATCCGAGTAGAGCTTTGGCTGGTCGGCTTGCTCGGCTCACCTGTGATCCAGGCAGTATTCCCGTCCCATCCAAAGGACATGCCCGGTGGCAAGGTGGTGTGCGAAGCAGTCTTGGCGCCCCATCCTCCAGAGGAATACACATACCTGGTATACGAGCGATCACAGCACCGCACGTCATTCAAGTCACCACTCTTCGACGTAGTCAGCGGAGGAGCAGTAAAGCTGTACCATATAACCGCTGTTGCACGTTGCCCTGCATCGTCACGGACCACGACTGTGATTGGCCCACTGCCAGGAGCTGAAGGGTATCCATGGATCGCCCACCGCCAGTAGCCGACATGGACCCAAGAGATGCCGGCTGGAGTACCAGACATACTCTCAATCGTGAGGTTCCCCCAGCCTCCACTTGCGACAATATCGCCTCGCGCATAGCCCCCGGCTGCCGCATTCAAACTGCCCTCTGCCCAAACACTCAGAGCCGGCGGCTTGACGTTCCAATACATCTGGACCGCTTGGGTCTGGTTGGAGGAATCTCTGAACGTGATCGTCCCCCACCCTTCGCCCAACTGCTGCGGAGCGCCGTTTACAGTTCCATCATAAGGCGTAGCCTTGGCGCCCGGTCCGCACACAATACCAACTGGGAAGCCGGAGCACGATACAGTGATCGTCCCCCACCCGCCGCGGGCGTGAATGCCCACCGCGGCATACACCCCGCCGGTCGCCTGAAAAGGTCCATCTGCCCAGGCAGTCAGCGCCGGCGGCTTGATGTCGTAGACAAAGTCACTGTCGGTTACGACAGTTCCACGTGCGTCCCGGACCGTGATTGAAACTTGATCATAAACACCCGGGGCCTGCGGAGTTCCCTCGACGACTCCTGTCGCTGCGTTGATTGTCAGACCTGGGGGCGCGTTGGCTATCGAGTAGGTGTACCCCGGTTTGCCTCCCTGTCTGACTGGCGCAGTGCTTCGGAAGAACGCCCCGGCGGTGCCAACTTCGTCGGGAACCGTTAAACGCAAGGTATGGATGAGGCTGATCTGGAACGTCTTCTGGACGCTAGTGTTTGCGGTTCCCGCCCAAATCTCGCTGCTCGAGTCCTCCGCTTCCAGCGTCACATTCAATGTTTCAGGGTCACACGGACCTATTGTGCAAGTCTCAGTGATCGCCCCGGATATGTCCGCGTCTGCGCCGTTCGGCGTGAAGCTCAAACCAACTGGAAGAGTTGATTTAAGTCGGATCTGGTAAGACGGGATGCCCTCTTCTGCCCGTACCGAGAAGCTGTTGAACTCATCGGCAACAAACTCCGTCACCGCAGGACCGACGAGGCGAACGAGACCTGATGCACATGTCGTGGCAGGATTCTTATGGACGGTAACGCCCGCAGAGGTCGCGCCTAAACTGAAGACCGAGGGTACTATTCCAGAGGAATTCGATGCCCCAGGAGTGGCCGCCGCAACACTGTTGACTACGCCCCAAAACCCAGTGTTGAACGAGTAGCGGACCGTGGCCTTAACAGTAACCAGATTATCAACGTCCGGCGCGCCCTCGGTATACTGGACCATCGTTGGCTGCCCGTCGACCGGATAGGGAGCAACGAACTGGCCCATTATCTCTTTGGAACCGCCTGAGGCATGGAATGATCGCACAAACGCGCGATAGCTGCAGTAGTCTCTGGGATATGGAACTAGGTTGTTTACTGCATAGGCCGCAGTTTGAAGCTTCTTGTTCAGCGAGGCGAGCGTGGAGACATACGAGCCTCCGAGATAGATAAAGAGCATCACAGGCACAATGAGCGCAAACTCAACGCCAGCAGACGCCCTCTCTGATTTCAGGATCTTGCGGAGAGCACGAATGAACATGGGAAGTCTCTTGAGGCGAGGATGATATTTAGTGAGTAGCGTTCATGTACTCGGTGAGCGCACGCATACGGAAAGCAGAAGCAGCCATCACGACTCGCTTCCCAGCATCTGTCGATACACCTGGCCCAACCCACGCAAGGTTCGGCACCTCAAGAGCGGCGCGAAGCATCACCAGCTTTCCCGGTACTGCACCCGGTTGATCGACAAACGCTCCTGTATTTACGTTTCCGTTCGCAACAAGGACAGGCATTGCGTCGGTCCCATCTCCCTTGAGGATCCGCAGATCAAAGAAGAGCGCGCCGGACTTGCACTTAGCTTCACTCACAAGAACGAGTGGGCTTTGTTCACATAGCCGGTCCCTGAGGCATGACTGGTTGTAGGGGGAGGCAGCTCCAGGGGCGAGACCGCATAAGGGACGCCCTTCATACATGAGCTGGGCGACCTTCTCTAAGCCTTTGTCGAGCGTTGCGCTCGTCCAATACAGCAACCCTATGTAGATCAATCCTAAGATCGCCATGAAAAATGGGAAGGCGACCATCGCAAATTCTATCGCGACGGATCCCTCCGTTTCTCGAATCATGCGCCAAATTTTGAGCGACCTGAACACCGCTTTCATGGATCTGCCTGCTCCCGGGTAAAAGATCGGTTTGAACTTAGTGCGCCTCTGCAGAAACCCCCTCCATCTTGGGGGCAGGGCGAGCGGGAATAACCTCTAAGCCATCAGTCCGGCCGGGACGGGCATTCGATGGCCCTGGCTCGCTGGCAGGCGCTGAAGGGACAGCGGTGGGTGTCGGTGCGGATACCTGGGCCACGGCATGAGGTGCGGATCCTGCAGACGCTTGAGCAGCCTGCTGTGCCGCACTGGTCAATGTGCTGAGTTGGCCGCTAACACCCGAGAAGGACTTATCATCGTCGCCGATCACGGCGATAGGCTGACACCGAGGGTCACAAGAAACGGTGGTCTTACCCGAAGTGCCTGACTGGACACTCACCAACGACTTGCGGTCATCGCCAACGATCAGGTCCGTTTCGGCGATGATGTCGCCTTGATCATCGAGGATGATCAAGTTGGTCTCGCCGAAACTCCGGCCGGTTACCACGGCTAGGCCGGACTTATCGAAGTTCACATGAGCAACGGCAGGATTCCCGATCACTACTGTTCTTATGCCTTCCGGCACCTTCACCAGAACGGCTTTATCCATCGAGGCCCGCAGGGTAGGTCCGAGCAGAGGGACTTTACCTCTCTCCTGCGCCTGGGTTGCACCTGCCGAAACGCAAATCAAAACTGCGCTCGCGATGATTCGAGTATTCGCCAGAGGCCTCATTGAATATTACCTTTTCCGTCTGAGTTTCATTAAAGTCGCGCCGTCTTCCAGCGGCCAACGAACTAAAGCCTTTCTACACGACGAAATATAAGGGGGAAAGGGGAGGAGGAACGCAGAAAAACGAAATGAAACGTTAATCAGCCTTGCGCCGGAATTTGGCTGGCAGTAAAACCGACTGGTGAGCCGTTCACATGAACCAAGAGCAGACGCTGCGGCGTGACGGCGGCCACCTCAACACCCCTCTGCAGGGAATGATTCCCGTCGATAGCGGGTAATGACTCCCGAAAACATCAATAGGACGTCGTAGAACCATGAAGCAGATCATCAACCGCACCGCCGCCGCCACCAAGCGCCTCGTGAAGGACGAGGATGGCTCCGCCATCATGGAGTATGGCCTTCTCGCAGGCCTCATTGCTGTCGTCGCGATTGGCGCAGTCACCACGATGGGCTCCCAGCTCAAGACGGTTTTCACCAACATCGGCACGGCTCTCACCACCGCCACCGGCAACATGAAGGCGAGCTAATCTGATCTCGCTACGGATGAAGGCCAGTAAGTAGCCTTCGGCTTCGGATGCCAAAGCCCGGTCTTTGAAGAAAGGACCGGGTTTTCTTTTCCCAAGATCGTTCAGGACCATCGCTATGCTACAGAACATGCAAGTTGGCACCTTCGTTATCTTGATGTGTGCCGCGATCTTCACCGATGTTCACCGAATGAAGATTCCGAATGTCCTGGTAGGCCTTTGCCTCGCCGCCTTCTTTGTGTTTGCGGTTCTCAATGGAATGGCTCTGAAGGATGTCCTTCTGCACGTAGTGGCCGCATTCGTCGTTCTGCTCATCGCCCTTATTCCCTACAACTTCCGAGCCATGGGAGCCGGGGACGTCAAACTGATTGCGGCCATTGCCCTTTGGTTCGGGTTCGGAGAGGAACTCATTACCTTCGGAATTCTGTTCTCTTTCTACGGCGGCCTCCTGGCTCTTGCGATCCTCAGCTACCGTCACATGCCTCTGCCTACCCTGGTGAAGGGCTGGGAGTGGGCGGCCACCCTCTACAATCCCAGCAAGGGTGTGCCCTACGGAGTGGCGATTGCAGCAGCTGCGATCACGCTGCGCAGCTCGGTACTTTGATTCGAGAACGGATGGGTTTCAAACGATCAGCAGAGCTAGTTGATTGGCTGGATCGCTAAGTGGGCATTGACCCCACTAATCCCCTAAATTCCAAAGAAGTAGGGCGGGCCCTCATCTGGAGCCGCCCTTTTCACTATCCGCCAGTAGCTGCATCGATCATTTCCTGAGGTATTCCCAACGGTTTGCCCTCGATCGACATCAGACGCTCCTGCGGCGTGGGAGGATGTTGCTCCGAGATCCGTTTGAGCTCGCCAGGCAAGAGCCTGGTTCTGACCTTGTAATGCTCGCTGGCATACAACAGCGCCCGTGCCACAAATCCATGCCAGCGCTGATCCAGCGCATAGGTTCCCTTCTCCCGATCCACAACCACGTCACAGCCGGCGACAGGGGACACGGGTTTCTCGATCGTCCCTAGTTTGAAGCCATCGAGAGCATCCGCGACCGGCGCGGGCACGACAAAGACCAAATGCGGGTCGGCCAGCGCACTTCGGTAGGCAGGATCCTTGCGACAGGCCGAGATCCCTTGCTTGAAGCAGGGCATCATTGCGGCCAATTCCTCCTCCCCCACCACCCGAACAGCTTTGAGGATTGCTGCATCCTCGGTTGCTGCCTCAATGACGGGCCTGCACTCGAAAGGCTGGCCCACTCGCCCTTGACGGGTATCGATCTGACACCCGCAGGCCATATCCTTCAAATGGCCCTTCACATCCTTCCTCTTGGCAATTCTATCCATGATCGAGAGGGAGAGCTTGAGCGGGTCAGACGCAGTCCGGGATACACCCTTCCATTCGCTGCGAGAGGGCGCCTCCTGAGCATACGACGGGGCCACGGCTGCGAGAGACAGGACTAACAGCCCCATCTTGGCGCCGTACCCGATCCTCCCTGGCCCTTTGCCTCTCGGCATACGGCTATTCCGGTCCACCGGCACGGCTTCCATCATGATCCTGCCTCCGAGCTACCGTCGCCAGAGTCGATTTCCGGGAACAGCAGACGGTAGACCCGCAAATTATCGCGAGCCTCCTGAATTCGGACCTCAAGATCGCCAAGAGCCTCCATTCGGGAGGCCAACGCCGATCCGTCGAACCCGCCAGGTCGGATCAGGGCCTCGCCCCGACCGACATAGAGATTGTCGACTTTGATCCTGGCGGTCAGCTCGGGAGCCATTGCCGCGAGCCTCGGATCCGACAATGCCGGAATGCGGGTAAGGTCCACCTCCATCACCGTCTGGACGCCCGGAGCGAGAGGAATGGGCGGCTCATGCTTTACACGCCCGTAGGCGACGACGTTGCCCTTCCGGTTCACCAGGTCCACAGAGACCTCGACACCCGACATCGGGACGTCGAGAACATTGAAGATCGAAAAACCAATGTAGGGTTTACTCTTCGCTGTTTCAGACCAGAAATAGCGAGTGCGAACCAGTGTGACCTTTCCGAGGAGGTTGCGTCGGCGTTCCTCGTCAAACTGCTGGCTGCTGACGTCCCTGCGCTCCCGTCGGCGGTATTCACGGATCCAGTCGAGTTGCTCCTTGAGCGCGCGGGAGTCCTGGGCCACGTATACCGAAACGATGGCAGCAGGGCTCATCTGGTCAAACTTGCCCACTCCACCTTTGAGGATCGCGTCCAGATAGGCCGGAGTGCCGAAGGCTGGCTCAGTGCCGCGGTCAGTAATGAGCCGCAACCCTTCCTTTCCGTTGAACTCGTCAGGTGGAGCCTCAAACGAGACGGGGCTGGCTGCCCTATACAAAGCTTTCAAGAACGCCTGTGCCCGCCCGCGACCATCCTTGTCTCGGGACGCGAGATCCTGAGCGACCTCATTAACACTCTTCGAAAGCTCCTCATGATTTGTCCCAGTGATACTTGGATCACCGCATCCCGACAGTATCGCTGATGCGAGGCAAACTGCTAAAATCCGAACTGCACTTCTTGATTTGCGAATCATAAGTGTAGGCCACTTTCTAATGCGTCTCTTCATTAAGGGCTGTACCATGCGTATACCGACCAGTCATCGCACACTAATTCGCGCTGCCGGTTTTTCCGTCGTCGCCACAGCATTCGCTCTTGGGGGATGCCAGACCAAGTCCGTGTCGCTCCCATCGAATGAGCCACTTGTTACAACTAGCCCGAAGGTTGGAAACATCGGCCAAAGCCAACTGCCGGCGATTGCTGCCGCGACAGGCAAGCGTGAGATCGATGTAGCGGGCAATTCGAACTCCTGGGTTTTGCGCCGCCTCAATGCGGAGAAGCAGCAAAGCGCGAGCATGTCCCAGGCGGCTCCTGCCGGCAGCTCTGGTCCAAAGGCTAAACTCGCTACTCCGGCTCCCTCCTCATCAAGAAGCAAGGGACTCCGCGATGTGTCGCTCGCTGAAATCCCGCTTTTGGATCCGACGCACTACGACCCCAAGCGGTTGCGATAACGGGAGGGGCCTTCCCTCCTCGAATCCAACTCCCCGCGCAGGCCCATAACCAGGTTTACGGCCTCTCGCGCATTCCCGAGCGACTTCATCCGGATGTTCACCACGCCGCTGGTATCGAGCGCGATGTCACCATAGCCCATCATCCGACCGTCGATCGATTGATTTAGCTCCGCACCAATAATCTCTCGAAGTGACGCAGATTGCGCATAGCGGCGAATGAAACCCGAGCGTGCCACTACACGATCCGGGTAAATGATGAACTGGGTGGTATGCCAACGGACATAGACGAGGAGGACTGCGATCGCCCCGGCCGCCACGCAGCCCGCATAGATAAGCGTCCAAGTGGCCGGCGTGAGCAGTCGCCATGGTTGTGTAAGTGCCTGTGCATAGGCTGCTGCAACAAACGACACACCTCCTACGACCAACGGGCTGATGAACACGACCTTGGACAATCTAAAGACCCTCAGAGGCCTGCTTGTGTCGTGGAATTCCTCCGACACCCCTTCGTGGAGCTCGGTATCCATGCGGCTTTGCATTAGTGACATCTTTCTCAACCCGGCCCTGAAAGTCAGCAATCGGCAGAACGATTAGTCGCTCGCGCCGAATTTAAGGTGTATTATACAGCTTACTAAATCGGGAACAATGTCGAGACCCAAGTTCATGAAGCGCCTGGCAAAACACAAATCAAACCGGCTGTCCCAAGCCGTTGGAACTGCTTTCCTCATGCTGACCGTCGCAAACCCAGTTCACGCGATCGAAGGTTCGGGCCGCTTCGGCAATGGGCCAAGGATCGCACAAGCTCCCGCCGGAGAGCCGGCGGCTCGGGTTCAGTCCAGGAACACGGACGCGGCCCTATGCCAGGACATCCTGGGCCTATACCTCAACGTCTCGTCCGCGACCTTCGCATCCAAAGTCGCTGCCGAAGTTCTCCTGGAGACAATCGCCCGGCATGAGAGCATGGGAAGGCTTATCACGATGGCGACGGCATCTGGCTGTGAACTAAGGCCCTTCCTCGAGGAGGAAGTCAGGCGCAACAAGCATTGACCGTAAACCACCCGCGACCCACCAAGGATATCCTAATGAACAAGCTTTTGACCCTTACGGCAGTTGTGCTCGGAGCCGCCACCTTATCGGCTTGTGCCGACCGTACCCAGCTCCCGAACTACGCGATCTACGTGCAGCACGGCCCCTACGCTGATTACTGCTGGATGTATCAGACGCCTGCGGACTGCTTGAAGCCGCCTGTCATCAAAAAACAGCCGGTGAAAAACACCGGCCGTCGCGAAAAGGCATTGGTCCGCAAATACTGAGGCCAGCCGTACTAATTGCTGCGCCCACTCAGGAACCGCGACAGGAGCGAAACCCTCGCCTCCTGTCGCGGTTCTTCTTTTTCCGCTCTGCGTACCTCGAGCTTGTAGATGACGCCGATCGGCGCCCGTTCGTGGACGACTTCATAGATTGGGATCGGCGGCTGGGCGCGGAAGACGGGCCTTGGTTGTTCTGGGGCCGGATCGGGCAGCGCCACGGGCTTCTGAACCCTGGGCTTTTGCGGGCGTTCGGGAGCGGAAGCGATGGATGAAGCCTGCTCCACCTTCTGGCCCGGTCCGGCACCACCATCCCCGAAGATGTTTCGCTGCAGCCGATAGCCGGAAGCGATCCCGGTATCCACCTTCTCCTCCCGGTACCTATCCGAGTATCGTTTGGCGGCAGCGGTCACATCCCGCCCTAGATCAGCCGCCGTAAACGCCCGCACAATCAACCCGCAGGCAAATTTTGGCGTCATCCAGTTTCCCAGCCGGATTACGTGCTGCGCCTCGGGCTTGCGAACCTTCCCCCGGCTGATCCGGAGATCGGTATCCTCAACCGAGATCCTCTCGACGCCCATCATTTCCGAGCGCCACATCAGGGCCGTCTCCACCGCGACACCAAAGTGGCCAAAAGGGAGAAGAGTGAGGCGGGAGAGTGCCCCTCCCTGCCGATGTACTTCAATCGTCAGGGAAAGGTCTGATCCGCTCTTCTTCACATAATAGGATGCACCGGCTGCCAGATCTCGGCACATGGCGACGTCGGCTTGAGCATCAAGAACCCAGTCTTGCATGGCCGCTCCTTACCTCATCATCCGGACGGCGCCGGAGCCGAGCGACATCGCGCCCGACCCCACCATCTTCGCGCCGCCCCCTGCGATATTCATGCCGGTGCTTGCCTTGTCCTTCAGGTCGGCCTCGGTCTCTTTTCCTGCACCGGTCAAGCCACCCTGAAACTGGGTAATCTCTTCCGCAAGCTGGAATACGATGCTAGCCGCTTTGGTCGAGAGGCCCCACGCGCCCATCAGATAGAAGAAAGATAGCCAGTTGGCCTCGTCCCCACCGCTGCCGGTTCCAACGAACCAATTAAATCCGCCCTGGGACATCGCATTGAGGAATGCCTGGCTTCCGTCCGCAGTGACACTGGACCCAAGCGCCTTTGAGAAGCCGAAGTTCATGATTTCATTGCAAATCACAAAGACGAAGCCCGAAGCTGCGAACACAGCTCCCATGTAAAGGAGTGACCGCAAACCAGCATGGGCGATGCTCCGAGTGGATTGGAAGATCCAGAAGAAGAGGAAGACCGGAAGGAGCGCCAGGGTCAAACCTGCCCGGACGAGAGCGTCAAGGTAGCGAAGCCCGAAGGTGATCGTGAAAAATAGGAATGCCACTGTCATGATGAGTCCCGCCACGATCACTGCGCCGAGAGCTCCCCAGGATGGATTGTTCATCGACCTCGGAGCCTCCGTAACGAGCCAGGTGCCCGAGGCAATCCCCGCCACGCCCATCGAGTGGAAAGACCACAGCATCTTGCAAGCAATCTTGAGGTGCTCCCTTGCCATATCGGAAAGCGATCCGGATCCTGTTGTCGGATCAGCACAAGTCCTGTCCTGCAGTCTTGCTTTCGTAATTTGACCCGTCTCTTCAACGAGCATTTTCCCGACCTGGGTTCCGAGCAGGAGCGGCCCGTCCACGAATAGAACCTTGGCAGGATGTTCATTCCCAGAACTGGAGCTTGTCTTTAACGCCTGCGCGGTCAATGGCGTCAGGAAAAGAAGAAATATCACCGCTACTCGGCCTATGTACTTGAACACGTCCCCGTAAGCCGAGTTGAAGTCTTGGGCCGCGGGCGCACTGATAATCAGGAAGACCTTGATTACCAGGATGATCTGCGTAACGACCACAGCGAGAGCAACGATTTCCTTGGTTTCGACAAAGAAGGAGAACGTCTCGCCTGCAAGCCCCATAAGAGCGCCGAAGATCGCCGTGTAGGTTTCACAGGACCAGCAGCTTGCATCCAGCTTCGAGACCACCTCCCGAACCCAGCTGCCAGAACTCGCGAGCTCATTCTGCAAGTTCGTCACTATAAGCTGATTGGTTATCTTGTCGGCCGAGCAGTCCGATGATCCACTCAGGACGCAGCTACCATAAGCCTCAGCGAAGTCCTTGAGCTGCTTGCCCTTGCTGACCAGCGCGTCCCGGTTCTCATTGAATTTTTGCTGGAGCCACTCAGTCGTACCTACCTGAGGGGTCTGGGCAGGAGGGGTCTGAGCGTAGGCCGAACCAATCCCAAGAGTGGAGACAAGCCCTGTCACCAGGGCCATTACTACCAAAAATCCCCCAAACGTCATGCCGCTTTTAGCCTGATTGCGCATCCGCACGGTCGGCATGATGGAGACCCTTCCGAAATACATCGACGATTCGCGTTTTAAAATGGTCATAGTGCGACCTATAATACATCCCTGACGAAAGCGAGAGAGCTAATAGCCTGCGCTCCACCGACTCAGGATGTTTCACTCCATCGGACCAAGCCATGGCTCTCCGGTCGGGTCGTTCCACCTGTTCACACTCTCCCAATGGTAATGCCCCAAGCCTCATCCCTCCCAAGCGAGCATCGTAAAGAGAATGATGCCCTGCAGCGCGCCCTGCGGGGGGAGGATGACCTGCCCGCGGTATACCCCGCTAGCGAATGGATCACCGGAAAGAACTATGGAGCAATTCTGCTCCTGGACGGAGAACCTGACGATGTCACCGCTTGGAGGGTTCTTCTTAAATCGCCCCGTTTTTCACCCTTGGCTCATGCGCTTGGGCTCAAATATGACGCTCAACGGCATGCCTGGCGGGTTCCTTCCCTGAGAGAGGTCGGCCTCCTGGGCGGCTTTGCTCCCGATACAGACCGGCGCAAGCTCAAAGCCAAATGCCCACAACTCGACGTCCTGGAAGAGCCGATCGCCGCGCCATGCGTCCATTATCTCAAAGGTCGTGACCTCTTTATTTTCGTAGGCGGCTTTAGCCACCGAGGCTGGGCCAAGAATACAGGATGGGCTTTTAGCGAGAGCGGATCGCTCTGGTACACTGACTCCGCTCTTAAGGCAGCCGGGCTCTATAAGCTCGCAACGCCTCAGGCCCGGACGAAGATCGACGAGGAACTCGGCTGCCTGAAACTTCTTGCCGCCGTCAAGAAAGGGCTCACGTTTGGCCGTCCCTGGATGACGTATGATCCCCGGAAGGAGCGTCTTGTCGTCCACGGCGACGAGGATCTGCGCTCTGCTCTCGAGCCCTTTGGGTTCAGGGCCCGCATGACACTTGGCACCAGGCAAGGCTTCAGCGGCAGGTTCACCACCCAAAACCTTCGGGTGGCATGCGAATTGGCGCATCTTGCCGACCCCGTCCTCGCGACCGGATTGGCTGCCATTGCCTCCAAGCTTCAGTTCCTCGATATCGGGTCCATCGACATCTCGGCGCTTCTTGGGCAGATCGTCTCCAGCGATAACAACCCGAGCAAGAAAAAGTCTGAGGCGGACCGGGCTCTCAAGATCGAGTTGCGCTTTGTCAAAAAGCAAAAGCGCTTCTTCACAACTCGCGCCGAGGCTGCCAACGATAATGCATGGTCGCTGGCCAAAGACGCAGTCTGGATGACGACCGACCCGGTTGCTGCCTCTCGCTACCGCAAGTGGGGCGACGACGAAACCGAGATCGCGATCCAGACGTTGATTGCGGAAGAGTACGCGGCGGCAGCGGCAGCAAGAATCCCGGCACCTGTTCCGGCTCCCCTGAAGGGCCAGAGCTATACGTCGGACCAAATTGCAGGCATCAACTTCGCCACAACACGGCCCTGGGCAGTTCCTGCGGACGACATGGGTTACGGCAAAACGATGCAGGCGGTTGGCGTCATCGACGTGCTTCGTCCCCGCTATGTGCTGATCCTCACTCTTGCTTCAGTCACACCTTCATTCGCGAGAGCCGTCACAGACTGGGTCTCCTACCAGCCGCACGTTAACCTGTTTACCAATCTTGCAAAGACGCCGGTCCAGCCAGGCGTCACGGTTGCTTCGTACGAATCCATCCTCAACAATCCGGAACTCCTCGACTACCCGTGGGACTACGCGGTCTTTGACGAGTTCCATAAGCTGAAAAACCAGACGGCAAAGCGTGCGAGAGCCGTCATCGAGCGGCTCGGGTACAAGCTATCCGGCGGCTTGTTCCTCTCCGGAACGCCCCTAACCCGCCGACCCCAAGACCTCTTCACCCCGCTCCATCTGTCGCTCCCGCAAGCTTTCGATGACTACGGCCGCTTCTCCAAGGTTTATGGCCTTGGCGATCTGGACTCCGACAATGAGGAGCGGCGGGAGAGGCGCAAGACGCTTGGCCGCATCGTCATGGGCACCATCATGCTGCGCCGTCTTAAGAAAGGCCTCCCGCCCAAGCGGCGCCGGCCGATCGAACTCGACCTGATGGACCCCTCCCTTGTGGACCTCCTCAAGGAAGAGAACCTGATTTTCGATTCCTATAAGAACACCGAGAACAAGGTCGAGAAAAAGAAGATCATGACGAAGCTCAACGCGCTGCGGCGAAGAACAGCCTCGTTCAAGATCGCGTATGCCGTCGAGTGGGTGATCACCAAGTATGAGCAAGGCGAGCCGGTGCTTGTCTTTGCTCATCACCAAGAGATCATTGACCAGCTCGCGGACATCATTTCCGCTTTTGGGCCCAAGGTCGCCAAACTCCACGGTGGCGCCAACACACCCCGCAAGCGGCAGAAACTCATCGACCAGTTCCAGGTGGGCCAGATCGACGTCATTGTCGCTGGCATACAAGCCGCGGGCACAGGGTTAACGATGACCCGGGCGGCTGAAGTTCTCTTTGTGGAGCTAGACTGGGACCCATTTTCCTTATTGCAGGCCGAGGATCGATCCCACCGTCATGGCCAAACCAGACCCGTCAATGTCTGGTACATGGTCATCAAGGGGTCAATTGACGCCTACATCTGCAGCATCGTCGACACGAAGCTTCGCATCGCCAATGAGATCTATGGTGATGAGGACAAAATCTATAGCGCCGTCGGCAGCGATCTCGCCATGGCAGCTGCCGCCTAGCCTCCGAATTAAAACGCTGATAAGTTCCCCGCTAATTCAAAAGACGAAGAGCGAGAATTTCGATTCTCGAATCATGCTACCAGGACGATCCATGCTTAACCGCCGCCAAATCCTCACCGGTCTTGCTGCATCGGCAGGCCTCGCCCACAGCACCCTCGCCCGCGCACAGGTCGCATTCCCCGTCGGCACTCAGTTGATCCCGTCGCTTGCCGGCCCCGAAACTCTCGAGATGCCGTCGTTCGATTTCGAACCTTCTGCAGAGGCCCCCGCCCTGCCGAACGAGATGAAGAACACGGACTTGGCCGCAATCACGTCCAAGGCTCCATTGACCCAGGCCGGCCTTCCGGCTCATCGGGGCCTCTGGCTGGTCAATTACAACACCAACGAGGAAGTGAAGACGGTCTTTTGGAAGGAGGGCGTTTACGACAAGCAGTCCTATTCCCAACTCTGCCACATGCTTCGGGACTGGCGTGAGAACGTAACGATGGCCATGGACCCCAAGCTGTTTCATCTTCTCTGGGCGATCCAGCACCGGATCAACTTCCAGCAGCCCATCATCATCACGTCGGGCTTTAGAACCAAAGACACCAATGAGTTGCTCCGCGCCGAGGGATCCGCGATCAATTCCCTCCATATGCACTCTCAGGCATCCGACATCGTCGTCAATAAGATGCCCGCCGAGACAATCGCTAAGTACGCTCAGGCAATCGGCATCGGTGGGATTGGGCGCTATAGGGCATTCACACACGTCGACACCGGTGCTATTAGAACTTGGGAAGGATAATATTCCTATTTGTGCAACCACCTATAAGTCTGACTCAATGCCGCAATAAACTGGCTCAGATGGCAGAGAAGTCTGACTCGAGCATGAACTTCTGCTTACGGGCCGAACACCGACCTTCAGCTTAGGTCAGCCTCGTGCCATTTCGAGACATTCCTGGTGTGGAGACCGCTGCGTCCTATCCCCCATCGACCGGATCGAGGAAGCCGTGCAGGTCATGCGCGGCGCCATGCAGGACGCCTCGCGCGCCGTGCTGTCCGGCGTTGCCGTAGGAGTCGACGCCAAAGTCATCCGCGCCCCGGATCGGTTTGTGGAAGAGCGCGGCGCGGACATGTTCCAACGGGTGATGAGTATCCTTGGGCGGATCGAGCTGGAGAGCGCCGGGGCCGCTTGAGGACTTATTAATCTGGATGAGCCCGATCTTGATTAGATTCTTTTTCACGCGTTATGGAACGAGAACAATTTTTCCGTAGGCGCCGGACTCCATAACGAGCTGATGCGCCTGAGGAGCTTCGGCCAGCGGCAGCTCGCGGCCGACAACGGGCCGCAAGGTGCCGGTCTCGAGACCGGCAACGATGGCAGCGTGAATCGAAGCCAGCTCCGCATCGGTGGCGGCAAAGAGAATCAAGCCGAGAATCGCGGCCTCACGCGCCATTGCTTCGCGCGGATTAATCTCGATCGAGCCGCGGTTGCCGATAACAACAACACGGCCTCCCGGAGCCAGCATCATCAGGTCTTTCGCAAGGTTCACGTTGGCGAGCATTTCCATGACAAGATTGACGCCGCGGCCCTCCACGATCGACATGATCTGCTTTTCATAATCCGCCGCACGATGATCCACGACATGATGCGCGCCCTGTTCCGCAACCAGGGCGCGGCCCTTTTCGGAGCCACCCGTTCCGATAACCGTCAGACCCGCCGCCCGCGCGAACTGCACGCATGCGACGCCGACGCCGCCGCTGGCGCCATGCACGAGAACCGTTTCACCAGCCTGCGCATGTCCGCGCTGAAAGAGCGCTCGATACGCCGTGCCGTAGGGCGCGCCCAAAGCAGATCCCTGTGCAAATGAAGTCTTCGGTGGAAGAGGATGAACCTGCGATTCTTCGCATAGCGCCAGTTCGGAATAAACACCCGTGATCGAGCCGTTTGTGTAAACGCGATCACCCGGTTTCACACGCTTCACATTCGGCCCGACAGCCTCGACAATTCCAGCCGCATCGGTGCCGGGCGTGTAAGGTAGATTGGGCTTCCGTGCGTAAACGCCGGCTCGAATGTATGTGTCAACCGGGTTGACGCCGGCAGCCATGACCCGGACAAGCACCTGACCCGAGTCCGGTACCGGGTCCGGCGCCTCTTGAACTTTTAGAACCTCTGGGCCCCCGAACTCGCTTACCCGAATCGCTCGCATATTCCCTCCCTCGGCAAGTGATTATAGTTCGTATAGACCGACATCTGCCGGATGAGCGGCTCTTTGGGGCAAGATTGACGCTCTGGGACGGGTATTGGCAAGCCCGAACCTCGCCGCGAGCGCCCAAATGTCTGGGAGGCCGGTGGTATCGGCACGTTCCGTGCCGGAAACTCCAATCTGGTCCTCGCCAAGACGCACCTCTCCCTTGGTTTTCCGCTGGAATTCATGCCGCCGGCCTGTTCACGCTGGCGCAGGATCAGGTGGCGGCCGCAGTTCGGCGATCAGTCGCAGGATCTCGGCAAAGAGCCTCCTCGGCACGGCGACCTCGGCCATTTGGAAAGCGACATAGCGGCCGTGGCTGACGAGCTTGGCGCCGATCTTGATCAGCTTCTCCCTCAGGCTCGTTAGAGACCACTCCTTGATCGGCTCCGGTGTCGCCAGCGTGCGCAGGAAGTTGCCAAGATTGTAGGCGAGCGCATGAAGCTGAAGCCGCACGGCGTTGGCCGCAAACGTCCTGCATGACAACCGCGTCCACTTGATCGCGCCCTTGCCCTCTTTGATCCAGTGCTCACTTGTGCCGCGCTGATTGTAGAAGGCGACAACCCGCTCAGCCGGGCGCGACAGGTTGGTGACGATGAAGCCGACGCGCGGAACAAGCTCGCCCGGATGCCACTCGACCTTGGCGATAACCCGGCGCGGCTTGGTCCAGCTTCCGGCTTGATAGGTGAAGCTGGCGTGGAACCGCCGCACATGGTCCGGGGGACGCCCGACCGGGCGCGTCAGCAAATAGCCGATCCTCCCCTGGAGAACCTGGTTGGTGGGAATGCGGATCGCATATTTGATCCGCTCGGCCTCCAGGAACTCGTAGATCCCTGGCATGGCAAAGGCCGCGTCGGCGCGGAAATAGAGGCGCAAGACCTTGCCCCGATAGCGTGCTACGACCGGGGCGAGCACGTCGTGCCAGCCGTCGGCGCTGTGCACGTTGCCGGGACGAAGCGCGCATCGTTCCAGATCACCGAACTGGTTGAACAGGAACAGCGGGTGGTAGCAGGTGCAGGCGAAGTGGC
The DNA here is from genome assembly GCF_055792825.1 of Microvirga sp. GN3. Taxonomy (NCBI): domain Bacteria; kingdom Pseudomonadati; phylum Pseudomonadota; class Alphaproteobacteria; order Hyphomicrobiales; family Methylobacteriaceae; genus Microvirga; species Microvirga sp. GN3. The sequence continues at coordinate 82,704 of NZ_JBVVAK010000003.1, read as the reverse complement.
CGTTCCAAACGCTCATCTCCTGATCGCCATGGGTCGGACTGACGCTCGAAGCCATGTCGAGCACGATACCTCGCGGCGGACGGCGGCCATGAACGCCGTCGATCCATTGGCCGGAGAGGTCGGTGAGTGCCGAGAGATTGTCAGGCGCTGCGAGCCACTTCGTCTCGAAGCGGCCCATCTGGCTCGACGAGGCCGCAGAACCCTGAGCCGCTTTGCCACCGACGATCCAGCGCATCGCCGGATCATGGCGCAAGCGTTCGGCGTCGTTCACGTCATCATATCCGGCGAGACGCCCAAACACGGATTGCCGCAGTAACCCGACCAGCGCATGACGGCCGTTCCTGCCGGTGCGCGCATCGGCGAGCACATCGCCGGCCATCGTGCTGAGACCGAGGGCGTCATCGAGTTCGCGATAGGCGAGCAATCCGGCATCGGAGGTGATCCGGGAGCCATGGAACTCGAGCCTCACGCGGCGGTCGAAATCGAGCCGGAGAGGACCATCGGCCGATTCACCCGTTGGGTTATCCAAAATGGCCTCGTGCGATCCACATTAAGCTATTGATTATTATATCTGAATCGCGACAGAACCGCAGCGAATTACGGTGTCATCCGGCGAATGCGGGCCTATACCCGTCAATGACTTACGGCAGAAATTTCGCGGTAGGCCGTGTATGGAACGCTGAACTCCAATCAAGCCGCGAGGCCTGTTGCCGTTCTCCCTTTGCGCCCCATAAAAGGCTCCGCTTCATAAAAATAAGACGGGTTGAGACATGAAAACCGCAGCAGAGTATCGGAAACACGCTGAAGAATGCCGGGTGCTTGCCAAGCAGCTGCCCGAGGGCGAGCAGCGCAATCAGCTTCTGGAAATGGCCCGGACTTGGGACAATCTGGCCATCGAGCGGGAGAGGCTGGTCCGCAACCATCCCGAACTCGACACCTCGAAAAATCCGACCAAGGCTCGCGCACCATCAAAGTAGCGGTTGAGGGTCGCGAATTTCGCAGAAGCCCCTTTACGGAACCTGAGTAGGCTCGGCTAAATAGCTATAGACAGTCCACTGGATCGAAGATCAGACCCCACCATGATGGCCTTCAAAATCATCTGCTTCTCTGCGGTTGGAGCAGTTTTGGCGCTGCCAGTATTCTTTGTGTTTGGCCTCCTTATAGTTATGCTGACCGAGGGGCTATGGCGGCCATTCGGCACCCTCGCGCCGGTAAACATCAATATAATTATCGCTGTGATTGGGATGCCTATTGGCGCATACTATGGAGCAATCTTCGCTTTGCGAAGCCGATCATATTCTATTAGCGATTACTTCCGTTCTATAAGAGACTTCCTCAACAATACCTAACGCGTCCGAGCAGGCTTGCGTGCGCGCGGAAAAATTGTCCGCGAATTTCGCAGAACGAGGTGTTATGGAATGCTGCTGGCACTGCATTCCATAACACCTCAGCACCCGGCCAGCCACCGGATGGTTGCAGTGCGTCAGACCCGGAAGTCGAGCGGTATCATTGAAGGCCCGCTGACTGCCCCGTTCCAGACGCTCGCGGTATTCAAGCTGACTGAGTCTTGACCCTAATCCGTGCAGGGCCAGGCGTCCTGCAGCGACTGGATGATCAGGTAGGCAGCTGGGACATTCCAGTGCTTGGGGTTGTCGCGGGCGTACTTGCAGGCAATCGCAGTTGCTTGGCCGGCCGTCGCGCTGGGCGGCGTGCAGTAGCCGCGTGACTTGCTGATCTTTGACCCCGTCGCGTAGCCGTCCATCAGGCCAACGACATACCGGTTCGCGGCGACCTGGTTCTTCTCACAGTGGTTTTGGGCGAACTCCTGCCCGTTGACCCACATGCTTTCGCTGTGCCCGGCCGACGTCGCCGCCAGCATCAGGGCGACACTCAACGCAACTCTACGCATTCCCTGCCCCTTTGTCTCAGCGCTTTGAAGGATCCACCACCCACACAGCGGGATCGTTCGCTACGACCTTGTCGATGATCGAATAGGCCGGCATGTCCCAGACGGCCCCGGCATCCTTGCTTTTCAGCAGCGCCTCTCTGAACACCGTGGGATTGATGACAGGGCCTTCGAGCAGCTTCCAGACCCGGTACATCTCCTGCCAGAGCTTCTTCGCCTTGACGGATGGATCGACGAACCGACCGAGGCCAACCAGCCGGGCGGCGCCGCGCAGGATCCTCAGGCCGAAGAATGCCGCCCACAGGCCACCCCAGATGGAAAACAGGGACTCCCCCGCTCCCTCGGCGCCGAACACGAAGCACAGGATGATCGCGCCCACCGGGACGATGATGGTCCAGAACCCTGTCACCCACAGGCGTTCGCCGAGCTCGCCCCACCTGATCTTCTGCATCTTCTCCAGGTTGCCCTTGGCCTCGATGTAGCGCTCGTTGACGCCGAGAATGCCGCGCGGCCCCGGGAGCATATTCTCTTTGATGTGCTCGCCGAACGCGATCAGCTCTCGCGTGATCAGCATGTCGAGCAGCATCCAATCGATGACGGGGTGGCTGAGCCAAGGCCTCTCCAGGTAGTCGGCGCAATCGGCCAGGAGATCGCCCTTCTGGAGCCCAGGCGTGTGTTCCGAGGACTCGCCTTCAAAGTACGCGCGCTGTGGATCGTGACGCTTCCAAACCCTGTGTTCAGCGGCATCGACCCGCTTCTTCTCCTCGTCGGTCATGTCCCGCTCGGACTTCTTCCAGATGAGATCGCGGAGGGCTTGGTGGCGGGCGTTGACTTGGATCGTGTTGAGCAGGTCCCAGGCGCGCTGAAGCCGGTCTTCCAGCTCCCACTGGGTGTCACCCTGCCGGATGGCCTCGGCCACGCAGCGGGCGGCGAGTTGGCCCATCAACCAGTTTTTCTGGCTGGAGAGAGTCGACGAATACTTTGGCGTATCAGTGCGATCCTTCACCCATTCCTTCGCGAATGTGAGCGCGTCTTCCTTCGTAAGCGTACCCGTCGTCATGTCGGCCCCGTCCCCAAGGAGACCGTAGCAAAGCTTGACGTCAGGCAGCAAGGATCCTGTGAAAACTGTGGACGCGGCACGAAACGTGAGGATTTGCAGCGCCCCGACTTGCGGCACATCCCCCAGGTCTGCGATGTCGGGAGCATGACAGACGTTCTTCAGATCCTTGCCTGGCCTGGCGTTGCTTTCGCCCTCGGCTGCGTAGCCCTCCTCACCTTCAAGAAGCCGCTTTCGGACGCCATCGGCCGGGCCAAGTCCGTCTCGGTTGGCGAGAACCGGGGCGTCGACCTCTCAGGCTCGGGCTCCCAGGCCCAGATCGAGGCCCAGAAGGAACCGCACAAAGACACCCCAAACCCCTTGCCGACGCCCGCGCTGCAGGCCGGTGGATTGCCCGCCCTGCCGCCGCCGAACCCGCTGTATGCCCACCTTGAAGAGGACCTCCAGCGCCGGGTCGAGGCGGCATTCCCGGGAGCGGAGGACACCCAGCTCGCGTGGGCCATCCGGGTCGCCGCCCAGGCAACCGTCGAGAGAAATCATGAGCAAACCTACAGGATCATCTTTGGCAGCCAGATCCTGGCCCTGAAGGAGATCAACATCCGCGGCTTCATCACCGTGGCGCAGGCCCAGGAGATCTACGGGATGGCAGAGAGGGCCTTCCCCGATCTCTACGCCACGTTCCCGTTCAAGAACTGGGGTGGGTTCCTGATCGACCAAGGCCTCGTCGTCATCCCCGACGACCCGGTGACCGATGAGAGCCGAGTGATCCTGACGCCAGCAGGAAAGGACTTCTTGTTCTTTTTGACAGGCCGCGGCCTGCCCGAGAACAAAGGCGGTTAGACCAACGATTTCACCACCGAATCTTTGGTCGATCTGTTGTGAATGATGAAGGATTGGTTGGTCTAATCTTCAGTCGCCCGTGCCGACATTGTACGGGCCCGAGGGGCACAAGAGTGTGCCAAAGACCACGCTGCTCTCGTTGATGAAGAAGCCGTCCAGGTTGTTAACGTTCGCCCGCAGGCCTTGCTCTGAGCGCTTGGCGATCCCTGTGCCTGTCTGGAACAACCAGGCCTTCGTGCTGGGGTCATAGGCTTCGCATCTGGCCTCGACTCGCCAATCCTTGCCGCGGTAGTCGGAGAGCGCGCTGCGCAGCCCGCTCTTGGCGTAGGTATGGAGCCAAACTTGGATGGATAGAACCGCGAGATTGCTTGCATCGGTGGCTATGGCTACTCGGATCATCAGGTTCATTCCCTACTTAGGGTAGGGATATCCGCCCAATGCTGCCGCGGCAACGCGAGCGCCGGGATGGTCCGAGGCTTTTTCGCGAAACGGGGCGTAATGGGATGCAGCCCTATGCAATGGTTGGCTCTGGGTGTGGAAGAGGCCAAGAGCCTACGCCTCGGAAGGTTCGCTCTGCGCCAAACATCAGACGTTCGCTCGCCCGATTGCCCGCGACTTCGCTTGAGTTAGGCTTCTAGGTTAATCGGATCATGGCGAGTCAGAGTTATATGAAAGTTGGGTCTGAGTTTTAGTGTCACGCCATTGAGGCAAAAGCCGAACTTGAGTCAGACTTTTAGTATCCTGAACATATTGTCTCGGAACCTATATGTCTGACTCTGTCGCGCAGAAGTGTGACCCAAATTGCACTGAAGACTGACTCTCGCCTAAATTTCCGCTTGCGGTCTAACCCCGGACCTTAAGCTAAGGTCGGCCTCGTCCCATTTTGGGACCTTCCGAGCGTGGAGCCGTTGCGTGCTATATCCATCAATGGCTTACGGCAAGAATTTCGCGGCAGGCCGTTTACGGAACCTGAGTAGGCTAGGCTAAATAGCGAAGAACAATCCACTAGATCGACGATCAGGTTCCAACATGATGGCTAGTAAGAGCAAGGTAGCCCTGCGCTACCTTTCAATCGCAGCTTTTATCCTTGTAGCCATAGACCCCAAAGGGAACAGTGCTTTTGCGGCGAATACGATCCATGGCTATGACATCGGCACGTGGCGGCTCGGCGATATCGGTCAAGTTATTGATCGCTATATCGAAAGAACAATCCTCTATCTGGACACAGGCGTACGCGCTCATAGTTTTGCTCCAAAACGCAAATGCAATGATCAGACGTACCAGCTCTTCAAAGAGGCTCTGCAAGCCAATCTACAGAAGGCCGAACGTGATGATCGACATCTGGTCTGGATCGATGAGCTGAAAACTCAGTCCTGCGGCTTGATCTTAAGTCACAAGTGTACTGCCCGCAGTATTTGAGACACCGGCTTGAAACCTACGCGGCGAGCGCCGCGGATGGAAGCTGCTTGTGGCGGACGGCGGTCGGCGTCTGGAAGCCGTGCCGCGCAATCAGCCAAGTGGAGTTGTAGCTCTCCCGAAAGGCCAGCAGCGCCTGGCGCAGCTCCTCGATAGTCCCGAAGCGGCGCACCCACAGCAGGTTCTCCTTGAGCGTGCGGATGAAGCGCTCCGCACAGCCATTCCCTTCCGGGGCTCGCACGAAAGCAGGCGAGCTCTCGATTCCAAGAAAGCGCAGCTCATCCTGGAACGCCCGTGACATGTACTGGCTTCCGTGGTCGTGTCGGACCGACAGGCCTGAGGCGATCCCCTTGGCAAAGCCGCCAAAATGCTCGCGCACACCCTGACGCAGGGGCTCGAGAGCCTCAAAGCGCGTGCCTTGGCGGCTGGCATGAATGCCGACGCACTCGGCACTGTGATGATCCACCGCCACGAACACGGCGGCTTGCCCTTCGGCGGTCCAGCCGGTGGTCATGTCGGTGCCCCACAAGGTGTCGATCGTCGCCGGAATGATCGTGCCGTCATGGTTGCGGGGTCCACGCGGCGGACCCGTCCGGGACGGCGCCAGCAGGTTGTGCTCGCGCATCAGCCGCAACACCCGCCGCAACGAGGTGCGGATTCCCTTCACACGCAGGCGGGCCCAGACTTTCCGATGACCCTCGCCATGGAACGGACTGGCAGTCAGGACGGCGTGGATCTCGGTCGTGAGCACTGGATCGGACATGGGTCCTGCAGGGCCACGGCGTTGCCGGTCGGGCGGCGGCCTGCGATGCCGGTACACGCTCGCCCGGGCCACCCGCCAGATCCGGCAGACGCGGGCCAGGCCATAGGGCTGGCCGCTGCTCGGTGAGATCGCCCGGCTCATCACCTCGACCTCCTCCGAGCTAAAGGGCGGTCGCTCTCCAGCACGGCGATCTTGGCCTCCAGCAGTTCGCGCTCCAGCAGCATCTCGCCGAGCCGGGCCTTGAGCCGTTCCGTCTCCAGGACCTCGCCGGTGGCCGGGCGGGTGGCGAGACTAGCCTCGCCAGCAGCCAGGAAGGCGTCGCGCCAGCCGCTGAGGGTGGCGGCCGTCACGCCCAGGGAGCGGGAGATCGTGTCCAGATCCTCACCGCGCAGCAGACGCAGAACCGCCTCCCGTTTGCGCTGGCGCGACATGCGCCCACCGCGGCCCGGACCGGCCGCATCCTTCATCATCTCTGTCATCATTGTCACCCTTCTGCGGATTCCGTCCGCTTACAGGATGTCTCAGGAAACTGTGGGGCAGAGGACAAGTGGAGTCGTGGTCCGCTTACTGTCGAATACAAGATAGATTTTTACAGCCCTATAAGCTGCTCCCGTATTGGTGATTTCATCAACTCAGAAGCATTTAGCCGCAGCTACGATAGGCCAATTCTTGTCAGCGGCACGATGTCAGGCGAGGCAAAGCTAGAAAGCGACACGGAAGTCCTGAAACACATCCATAGAAATTATGTTGCCTGTGAGGATATGCCTCCGAACAAACTCAGGATTACAGCCCGCTTCGCCCGCAGATAGGGACGCTTTGAGAAAGCGAATTGGTGGTTCACCTCTACAAAGCCCTGGCCGGAAAATAGCCGGCGAGTTGCGCGTATCTCCCAGTATGGAACGGCCGAACTACGGGCGGAGGCCGAAGGGCTTGGCTTGCCCATTGAAGATTGCGGCAAACGAGACGCTGAAAACAAGCTCACCTGAGGCGTTCTCGACCTCAATGGTGCAGTGTTTGGGGTCCTTGCCTCGGGCTATGAATGCACCGTCAAGGTCCCGGGCAGCGCGCACAGCCTCGTTGTGAGCCGTCACTGCATCGGGGAAGTCGAGGCCCAAGTCGTCGTAGCTCAATGTCTCGCCGTGGCACCGAACATGAAAAAAGAAACGCGGCATGGGCTTTCTATGGGCTGATCGGGGCAAGTCTGCCCTTCGAGACGGCATTTCCATTGTATCAGTTTAGCGCGACCAAGGAGCCGTGCTTGACCGCTTAGGACACAGTATGGAACCAAAAAAGGTTCCCTCGGCCGAGTTGATTGGAAGCGTGTCGGAATTCTCCACCCGATGCCTCGCATGGCATTGGCGACGAGCCTGATCTCAACTAGCGTGCTCCATATTGCCTCTAGGCTAACGAGCGTTCCGTGAGATTAACGATCCGACTTGCATCTACCATTGCCGCCGCCTCCCTTTTCGCATCCACAGAAGTTGCCGGCCAAACTGCCATGGAATTGGTTGAGGCGTTCCAGCAGACCCTTCCCGATACACAGATCTCGGCCTCTTTAACCAGTGCTGAAGTGCCCCTCATAGGGTGTCCTCAGGACGGACAGATGGGCTTGCGTGAGCCGCCTGCCCTTCCAAAAACGGCAAGGCTCCTCATCCCTGGTGGAACGGCTCAAAGACTGGCCTATTACACAGCCAATCCATCGGGCCGTGGCGGCGTTCTCGGCCTAAGAGGATGGTCCTGCAAAGCCGTATCAGGGAGTGACGGAGACGTTTTATATGTCACCCCTCCCGAGGCACCTGCGAACTTCGACGATCCCTGGATGGGACCGCAGATCGTCCGACGGTTCTCGGAAGGCGGGACCTCGGGACGTTTTGCCGTCGCACGGGTCATTGCCCGGGTTTTCCCGCAGGCCCGATCATTTGCTGAAGGCGTCCGCGACGAAGGCATGGATGATGTGAACGCCTATGTCTTTGCACCCTGGCCATCGGACCAAATCCGCCACCTGGCGCAGGATGTGGTGAGCTATACAACCCCAGCCGGAAAGAGTGGGCTCGGCACGGATGGCGAGGAGCCGGTCCCGCCGCTCGCCACTGGTGGTCTCGTCTTCCTAATCGGAGATCCGGCTGTCGAGCCGTCCGTCCGCCTCCTGAAGATCCGACTTTCTGGCAACGATGCCGCGCTGTACCCAGCCATTGCCGCCGAGATGCTTGCTGGATGGACACCACCGGAGAGCCGGGGGTCCCAGGCCTCTGAGCCGATGACGCCCCGATCGGCAACGGCTGTGGCCCTAGTGAGCGAATTCTATGGAGCACTCGAGCGCGGGGATGGTCGAGCAGCGTCGGCACGAGTGATCGCAGAGAAGCAAGCGAGTGGTCCATTCACAGCTCAGGCCCTGACCAAGTTCTACGGCGCCCTCGACGAGCCACTCAAGCTGTTGTCGGCCGACGAGGCGGGGCCAATGCAGGTTAAGGTCCGGTATCGCTACCGAAGTGGGCGAAAGCCGTGCAATGGCGAGGCAACGGTTAACCTTGTCCAAACCCCCGAGGGCGTCCGGATCGAGAGGATCCGATCCGCCTCTGGGTGTTGATGCAGACTACTGCCAGTACAGCCGAGCCGCCTGTCCTATCCCTGACAGCTATGCGGAATGAACTGGTACTCTTTGAGCGGCCCGCCGGTGAGCTCCTTTACGATCGGCGAATCGTTCCTTAGGTCAAACACGAACATCGAGGCGTTTGAGGCCGTCACAAACGGCAGTTTGTCTGCTGGCAAAATGCTATCTTTCGGATCTCCATCTCTCGTCTCTCGAGAGCCGGTCGCCTCAGCGGGGCTCCCGTCCATCCACTCGCGGGTGACGGTATAGGACTTGCCCGCCAACTCCCCTCGGACCAAGACCCGGCCCACCAGGTTTGGGGCTCCCTTGCCTAAAGCCCGAGGCTGCTCCTCGACCGATTCACCATTCGGATCGAGATACACGAATTGGAAGCTGTAGCTTCCTCCCTTGGCTGTCAGCTCCTCGCCCTTTTCAGGATCCCGGAAAATCACACGATCGAGGCGGCAGCGGAAGCGTTCTGGCAGTCGTACCTCAACCGACGTGGTAGCATAGCAGGGGATCGCTGTCAGAATGTGCTCGGCATACTCGAAGACCCCAGGGACATAGCGTTCCAGCTCGCGAGGATAAGGACGGTCGAAGAACGCTCGCCTCTTCTCCTTCCGCTTTTCAGCTTCCAGGAAATCAACCTTCTCCAGCTCGCAGGTCGCCTCAACCCAACCAGGATTATAGCGAATGCGCCCTTCCTGCCGTGACGGAGCCGTTTGCCCAGGACTGGGAAGTGCTACGCCGACAACCGCCACTGCTATGATCAGGCACTTGGACATGCACGCTCCGGCTCCGGGACTTTAACCCTCGCATCTCATCACACTGGCTCACGATTTGCATAGTGGCCGCTCTCTCATCTGCCGGCGATCAGCGCGTCCGACTCCTCAAGTGTTTCGCCAGAAGAACGACACTGGCCAAGCCCATGCCAAGACCGGTGCCTAAGAGTAGGTCTGTCTCCACTGACCCGCTAAACGTGTCCATCTGGGGGCCGCGGACCCCGGTGTAAATAAGATAAGCGCCGGTCCCCACCCCGCCCGATACTCCACCGATGAGCAGAGCCAGTATGGGGTTGGGTTGACTATCGTGAGGCGGCCTCTTGCGCATCTGCCGGCACCTGGGGAGCTAAACTACTTCCAAAACATACTATCTAATTCGGTACTGTCGAACCTTAATTCCGTGTTTCCTTACCTCTTCGTGAACGCAGCCACTCGTAGGGTGAAACACGAAAAGCAATAGCGAAGAAAACCGAATGGCTTCCAAGGTCCTTGGCTGTGCGGGACTCATGCCAATCCCCAAGAGATCCATTCCTGGCCCCCGATCTCAGATCATCGGCCCAAACATGAAATCCACATCTCAATCCGATGTGCACATCACGAGATTTCTCAATCCCCAAAACTAGAGAGCACAACATGAACGACAAAATCCTCGCTCTTGTCTCCCAGGGCGAACAGTCCCACATCGCCGTCATCCTTGCTCAGCGCACGATGGACAGGCTGCAGCTTGAGATCGAGGCCGCTCGCTCCGCGCTGATTGTTGCCCAGACGAACTACGATGAACTCGCGGTTTCCGCGACAAGCGAGACGAACCTCCCGCGCCCTGCCTTCGACGACATGATTCAGAAGCGCGTCAGCGCGCTGATCGAGCTCGGTCTCATCGGAGGGGATGTCGACCTCTCAGTGTCCAGCCCCTCGGCCCAACCCGCTGCGCTCCAGTCCGACGCACCCGCGGCGGCCCCGGTGTCCTCGACGCCCGCTCCCAACAACCCCTACGGGGATGACGTTCCCCGCTCCCGCTCGGCCTATCAGAAAGGCTATGATGACGGGATCACCGGCCAGGTGAAGGACATCAACCTCTACAAGCGACCTTCCGCTCAGACAGCCTACGCGCAGGGTTATGACGCTGGCGCCAAGGACAAGGACGCTGAACTCGCTGAAGAAACGGTTATCTCGACTGGTATTCCGGCAGAGTCGCCGGCCGCCAGCGATCCGGCGGAGCTCAACGCCAAGCAAGACAACCAAGAGGCCGCCGAACTCAGTGCCGTCTCGAAGGACCCGACCGTTCCCGCTCAGGAGACCGGTGCGGGCTCCGAAACGTTTGAAGCCCTTACCCAACAGGCATCCGCTCCTGCCACCGCCGATACGGTCGAACAGGACGACGAGGTGGTAACCTTCTCGCCTGACGGGATCTTTCTGTCGAAGGCTCGAGATGAGGGCGCTCAGGCGGCTCTAGCCAATGAGCCCAAGAGCACCTGCCCCTACGTTCCAGGACCGCTGCGCCAAAGCTGGGAGAATGGTTACGAAGAAACTGTAGACCAGCGTCTCCAGGAGATGAGCTCGCCTGAGGCTGATCTGAACTTGGCCCAGGACGCTTCCATCATCGTCCTTGATACAGCGTCTAGCCTGACGGCAAGCCAGTTCGCGCACTCCGACCAGCCGGACGAAAGCATTTTCGATGTCGACGGCCCATTTGGTGATCAAACCGATATGGCCGACCAGGTGACCATCGTCAGCGCAGACAATCTGGACATCCCACCGTTCCTGCGCCGGGGTGCCGAAGTCCACTGAGCCAAAAGCGAAGAGCCGGAGCCTAATGGGCTCCGGCTCCTTTTTTTAACCGCATCCACCAAAACCACGCCTGTCGTCGGACAACCAAGCTGACGAGGGCCAGAATACCCTGCCTTTCGGCCTCTGCCCGGTCCCGAGCTGCGATCAGGCCTTTAGCGCTTGTGATCCTTCCCTTACCGGCCAACGTGATCAAATCAGGAAGACTGATCGACACGCCGAGAGGATCTGAGGCCGGCGGGGTTTCGATCTCTTGCTTTGCCTGTCGAATGAGTTCGATCGCCCGAAACGCTGCACCGAGATCAACGCCGGAGCCCACCGACGCCCGACTAGCCGTCGCGGTCAGCCTAGAGAGAAGATCGGGAAAACGCTCAACGATCAGTTCCCGATCCTCTTCCGGCAGCCCCTTGATGATTGAAACGACTTTGTCGCTGCCGCCATCCAGAACTGCCTGCTCTAGGAGATGAAGCAGAGAGCGTTCCCGCTCCCTGCTCATCTGCTCATGACGGACCAGCGATTCCCGATAACCTCGATCATGGCTTTCGTAGAAATCGTTCACCGGGTCCATCAGACAATCAGCCATTCAGGCTGTACTCGTCTACCGTTCTAACGACCGCCAGGTCATCCGGCACGAGCTTCGCCTCACGGAATGCACCCACGGTCTCAGTGAGCCAGCCCGAAAAGTCTTTCTCCGCAGCCGATGCCATGAAGGAGCTGATTCCGAATTTCGTGGCATAAGCCCGGAAGTCGAGGTTCTTCATCGCCTTGAGCGAAATGCAGTTGCCCTGGATCTTCTGCCACACCGAGCTCTTGCAGCGCCCGAGCTTGACAACCGTCACATCATGGTCGGCAACAAACTTCATCAGATCGCGGTATTCAGAGGTGTCGGAGAGGCTATCAAACTTACCCTCATGCTCATTGAACACCACCACGTACCTGGCAATCGGCAGGAACTTGCGGTTCGTCTCTGCAAGGCGGATTAGATCCGCAGCATCCACCAAGCTCTGCGCCTGGGCCGTGACCGGGATAATCAGCCAAATCGGGGGAGCAGTCTCGAACACGCGTCCCGCGTCAATTTCGACTGCCCAATTCCAGATCGAGGGCAGAACATTTGCGCCGACATCAACCAGTACATTGCCCTGCTCCAGTGCCTGGCCCAGACGCTCCCAGTATTGCAGACCCGCATCTTCATCAGAGCGGATCGACGTAAGGGAAACACCAATGCCGAGTTCTTCTACGGTCTCCTCCCCTTCCAGGAAGCGTGCAAGTTTCGACTTCGTCGCGCTGCCCTCATCCCCGGCAGTGTCTGCGGCCATCACCCTCAACGGCTGACCGCGCCCGTCGAAGATGTACTGGATGACCTGCGAGATCAGGGTCTTGCCCTGCCCGCCAGTTCGGGTGCCGACAATAATCGAAGGTTTCTGACTTGTTGTAAACGCGAGGGTATCCATAGCTAGCCTTTCGTGAATGTTTGCATCGTCTCGGGCTGGGATCGCTAGTTTTCGTCGACCCATGCCAACAGGTTCTGGAACTCAAGAGGATCTTTTGTCTGGTTGTAGATCAGCACATCGAGAAACTCATGCGCTCGACAAACCTCAAGAAGTTCCGGTTTCGGATCGGGGCATTCCGCAATTAGTACGGTGCCTTCGTCGTAGTTCTCGTCCATGTAGTGCCGGACAAAGATCCGCATTCTGCTTGGCGAGGGGGACAGGACAAGCCTTCCACCCATGTGAGATTCCTCCGGCACATAGTCGCCGAAGAGAATGATGGTGAATCGGCCATCCACCCTGGTCTGGATCTCGACCCGCTCAGTTACTCTATACGGGGCGAACTCCCGTTGAAGCAGCGGCCCTGCCGAACCGGCCGTAGCATCAGGCTCTAGAGTCTGAGCCGTCATTGGGGACCTCCGCTTCCTTCCTGGGCCTGAGAGGGCGTCCTGATGCGAGTGCTGCCCAACCGCATCATGCGCTCGACATGCAACCGCTGACGCAGGGCCAAGGCCGCTTCGTGAGCACTCTCCCGGACATCCTTCCACAGCCGCCGGAACCGGATGTCGTCCGGCTCCACTGCATCCGAAGACGCAACATGGGCAAGAGCCATGAAGTCACTGGTCAAGCCGCCTTCGACCGCAGCATCGGGCAGCCCGCCGAGAGCGAAGTGTTTCGGGGTCTCCGCCGTCTTCTGACGGCGCGAAAGAGGTGTCGCATAAACACGGTGAACGTCAGGTCGCCTGAGGCACCCAGCAAACATCTCCACCAGACGGCTGCGTCTTACTTCCAACGCCTCCATCGTTTCTGGCGTCATCAACATTCATGCTCTCCAAATTCTCGAATCGTAGAAAATTACGATTCGCGAAACCTGCTGCATTCTATCCCGTGATACCGCCCTTTAAAGCGGTAAAAAAGAACCGCAGTTCGTAAATTGCTAAACCGTCCACTCTGGTCTAATTCATAGACAACAACACCATAGGAGCTATTTGATTATGCCTTGCTTCATTATCAGCGCCGACGGGGAGAAAACCGCCCTTGCCGCTGCTCCCCGGGATCTTGATGAAGCGTGCTCCGCCCTGAACGCCGGCGGCATTGAGATCGTCAGCGGCGTCGACAGCTACGAGGGTGAGCCTGCGCAGATGATCGTGGACGAAGACCACGCTCGCAAGAAGCTGCCCCTGAACACGTCCGCAATTGCCATCCGCGATGCGGCTTATGCAACGCGGGGCATCTCCTCGGCTGACCCGATCTTTGGCGCGGCCTTGATCCTGACCGGGTCGGACCGCTTGCGCTGATAGGAGGCTAGTCAAAAGAAAGGAGGCGCCAGATCTCTCTGGACGCCCCCTTATTGCCGGGAAGAGAAGCCTTTTTAGGCGGCCACGCCTTGCTGCTGCTGCTGCGCGCGACCCCGCAAAGCCTGCATTTCAGCAAACTTCAAGCGGCTTGAGTCGATCGCATCCTGCAGAGCAGAGGACATGGCATCACGCTGCGAGGCCTTAGAGAGAACCTTGACGTTCTCCTGCAGGACCTTGGTGTCGAAGTAGATAACGCCGCCATCCTTTTCGTGGAGAGCGTCCTTACCTGTCGTGTTCGCAGTGCGATTGACCGCTGCATTCATGTTGAATGCAAGGAAACGAACCTTGGAGGTCGGCTTCTGCCCCTCCGGAAGCTGCTCTTTGGCCGCGATCGTCTTGGCCATCTCGACCTCGCTCTTCGCGTAGTGCAGCTTCAGATCGCCCTCCTTGGTCACCACAGTCTGGAAACCAGCGAGGCTCTTCACGCCAGGGGCACCCTTAAAGTCCCTCTGATAGTCGAGCTTGTCGCTGATCACCTTCGCAGCGGCCTTCCGGCCATCCAGGCCTTCCGGGCTGCGATCAGACATCGTCTTAGCGTGCTCGGTCGCACCCTCGATGATCTCCGAGACGGTGGGCTTCTTCACTTCCGTGTTCTGGTTGTCAGCCATTGCTGGACACCTTTGGCTTGGACCGAGCATGAGGCTCGGTATGTTGCACAGGACGCACCCAGCGGACGAACCTCCACACCAGGCGTACAAGTGCACCCGTCGAGGACGAGCACAGGAATCCTAGCACAAGTTTTCAGAAGAACAATTCGGAAAAACGCATTTTAATGCGTATTGCTGATTTTTATTGCGGAAGGCTCAAAGGCCTCCAGTTGAGTGCTCAGCTCAATCCTGCGGCGCGCTCCACCGCCGCTCTTTTGACCCGGGCCCATATGCGCGCGGCCCGCGCCCCCGGCATGGTCAGACCACGACGCCCTCGACGAAGGATCCGTGCGTGGACGCGCCGATAGGAAGGGCGAACCATGTGCCAGTGGGCGCCGCAGATCCATTCGCCCCAGCGGTTTTCTTCAGCGATTGCTTTGGCGATCGTTCGGCCGCAATGAGGGATGCAACAGGATAAACGGTCGCCCGGGCGGACCGGCTCGCACTGCATTGTTGCACCCCTCTCGTTAAGCCACCGGCAGTTACGCCGCTGGCCTTACTTCCTGCTCATCGCTTGAGACCTTTTCCAGCCCCCGATCTAGCTCGCTCGGCTTGAGCATCGACTCCGGCTGCTCCAGTGCCTGCTTTGCCGAGAACGCAATGCCCATCCCCGCCTCCACGTTTCCGTGAACCATGATGAAGCGCATTCGCACCTTCTCAGTCTGCACCTCGGCAAGGCCGCCGACCTGAGTTCGAGCCTGCTTGAGCGAGATTGCTACAGAGTTCGACCTGCAGAGCAGCATTTCTGCGTCCTTGATGTACCAGTCGTTACGGTTCTGCCCGTAAACGAAGCAGAAGGCGTAGGTAATGTCCTTGGTGCGATAGATCGCCTGGGCTGGACCGGTTTTCGGTCGGGTCAGGACCGTCTCCGCGTCCGTGACCATTTTGTGGTTGCCTGCGTTCTTCTTCTGCGAGAACACCTCCGCCAGCAGGCTGATATGGGCCTCGATGCTGTCGCTCGTCAGGTTTGCATCGGCCTGCTTACGAAGCTCCCGCTTCTCGACGGCGTGTTCCTCATTCAGCCGATTAAGCGCCGCCATCTGGGACTCCAAGCTAGCCAGAAGGGCACTCTTGGATTTCCCGTCGATGCGGTAGTTTTCAACTTCTTGGGCAGACCCAAGGATTTTTGCAAAAACCTCCGCGGCATCCTCACCGCCAGACAGCAGCATGTTCTTGAGGCGGGTCTCCCCACCTCCCGAGAGCGTTACACGGTCCTGCAACGCCTTGGCTCTGGCAAGAGCCTCCTGCTTAAGTGCCATCACGGAGTCGTACAGGGGATGGGTCGACACGTCTGTCTGCCGCCGCATCGATTCCATCATGACCCGCTGTTCCAGTGTCTTCACCGACTTGGCGACGGCGATGAAGCCGTCGAGCAAGTCGCGATCGTTCTGATCCAGACTCGATGCCAGGACATGACCCATGCCCCGCTTGATCGAACCCGGATCGATCGCGTGCACACCCGTTAACTCAGTGACCACCGGCGTCAGAGGCTCGGCATAGACCCGACCAGATGAGTCGAGGTCCTTGCGGAAGCGCTGAGCCAGGTCGTTGAGGCTCGGAACAACTTCCCCGAACGCTTCGGTAAGGCTTTCCAGCCGATCCCTACATCCCAGGAGGAAGTCGTAATCCTCTTTTGTGTCGATCCCGGCATTAAGCTTCTCCTCGACGTCCATCATGAACGCTTCCGTCTCCTCTTGGACGAGAGACGTGGTGAAGCGGATTGAGCAGATGCTGCGCCGGAGGCCAACCCTTTCGTAGAGCTCGTCATCGACGCGCTCGAGGACGGTCATAAAGACCCGCTGAAGCCTCAGGTCCCCGACCACCTCGCTCCAGCGCGCCCTCAAGAGCGCCCCAACACGCCCACTGAGGAGGCTCAGGGACTTTGGTCGGAAATCGTAGCCCGAGATCGCCCGCAATCCATTCTCCAGGAGGTCTTGATCCTCCAAGATGGACTCCAGAAGGCTGTTCTCGTCCTCGCTAAGGTCGCCATCAAGCAGGGGCGTCGGGATTATGGCTTTCTCTGGCTCCGCCACAGCCACCGCCTCCTCGTCAATCGAGGTCATCGCAACAGGAACGACAACAGCCACTTCCTCAGATTGCGGCTCACCGCTTGGCGAGGGCTCAATCACAATTGCTGTTCCCATTTCCCATTCAGGAGCTTGGGTGAATTTGACCTCGGGCTGAGGGGGAAGGTCCTCGCCACTTCCCAGGACCGGTGTGGCGAACTCATCTGTTGACTCCACCGCGGGGCTCATGAAGTGGTCGTAGATCTCACGCTCGATGTCTGCATGTTCGTCCAGTGTTGCGGACAGGATCCACCCGTCGATTACCTCAGGATGGTCGATCTCCAGCAGGCAATCCCGCGAGAGCTGCGTCGTGTTCGAGATCATGTCGGCGAGGGTGCTTACTGCCTCCCGAACGGAAACCGGATCGTCGCTGGTCGCCGCCTGCTCCGACAACAGGTGATAGGCATCGACCAGCTTGCGTGCATCCATGAATGCAGCCCGGCGAGCGTCGTCGTCCACAGTCTCTCCCGCATCGAGATTCATATCGCCCGTAACCTCATCCCCAAGGTGCCCCGCCTCAGATCCGAGGCTATTGTCGCTTGCAAAGAGCGAGTCATCGAAAACCAGATCCTCAGGAATAGCGGACTCCTCCGCCTCCTGTCGTTCGGCCTCGCTCTGAACCGGTGCCGCAACATCGGCTTCGTCACCGCCGTCTTCGTCCCACAGACTTGCGTCTGGGGTGAGTTCAACAGGTTCCGCCACAGGAACGGCCGGCAGAGCGGCAGGCCGAGCGACTGCTTGTGTCGCTTGTGCCGAGTAGGAGGCTGAAGTTAGCGGTGCGCCTTCGGTTTCCGGTTCCTCGTCATCGAAGACAAACCGCTTCGGGCGGCCGGGTTGTCCAAGTGCCAGCACGTTGATCTCACGAACCTGCGTGCCGCTTTGCCTTGTCTCCAAAGCCTCTATCTTGTCGTCAATTGCTGCCGCGCTCTTAAGCAGCCCGCGCCTGAGAAAGTTCATAACCATGCCGATGATCCCTGCGAATATGGTGGTGCCGATCAGGACAGCGCCTGGGGTTTGTGGCGCCGACCAGCTGAAAGTGAAAACAGTGGCCGTGGCCACTAGAAGCGGTCTTTCGACGAGATCCCGCCGAACATGCGTGAAAAGCAGGTCGAGGCCCTTCGACCCAGGGAAGCCAAGGACAAACCACGC
This sequence comes from Microvirga sp. GN3, assembly GCF_055792825.1. Taxonomy (NCBI): domain Bacteria; kingdom Pseudomonadati; phylum Pseudomonadota; class Alphaproteobacteria; order Hyphomicrobiales; family Methylobacteriaceae; genus Microvirga; species Microvirga sp. GN3. The sequence continues at coordinate 64,858 of NZ_JBVVAK010000003.1, read as the reverse complement.
CGTTGGCGAGGCCAGCAGCGGCAGGACAACTTCCGATAGGACAGTCCCATTCGCCTTCCAGGTCTCCACCAGAACGAGCAAGAATTCGCCGTTAAGCGGTAGAAAATAGGCTCCGACCTGAACCGAGATCGACCAAACAAGGAACCAGGTCGTCGTCCAGGCGACGAAGTTTCTGCCGAGCCAGAGACTCTGATCAACGATCAAAGCCACGGCCAATCCTGACAAGATGCCCCAACCCGGTCCAAGCCAGAGACAAACTGGGACGGCTGCGACCACTGCGATGGCGATTCCCCGATACAACCGGCGCAACCGTTCATAAGCAGGCAGCCGCCGTCCGAACGACCGCACGGCTCGTCTCGCTGCCGTCGAAACCGAGGTAACCCGGTTCCCGGCAAAATCAGCCGCCAATGTCATGACCGTCCCGGGCCCGAGTACGGTCACGTCCATGGGCCATGCGAGAGAATACCTCCTCGGCTCCTCGCAGCGCCTGCTTCTCAAAGTTTGGCCCCATGAGGGCATCGAGCCCCTTAGAGCCTGCTTTCGAGAGTACGTTGTCAACGTCCTTCAGGCTGGCCGGCGCCGTGCCGTCGGTCCCATGAAGATGCATGCGTCCGGAGAATGCGTTCAGACCCTCGGGTGTCACGAGGTCGACTGCGCCATCGACAGCCTGCTTGCCCACCTCGGACAAAGTCCCTTTGATTGAGCTCAACAGACCTTTCGAACCCGATGCCTGATCGGTATTACTAGGCTTGCTGCTGGATATCAGATCGTTGTCCATAGAAACCTCGGAGACGTTGCGTGCGCGGGCCTCAGGCCAAACCGGCTCCCGTTTTATGATTCGAGAACGGCTGCGCCGAGTTACGCCTCTAAAATACCGCTGCCTAATTCGGTTTGCTATCTTAATATGTGCGTTGCCCACCTCTAGTCCCGGCCAAGCAGAGGTCACAATCCCTTTCCGCCTCGTCGAGCCTGACCCTCAGGTCCAGCTGCGCCATATATTAAAGGAGTATGGGGTCGCTCTGTGTCGCGCGGTGCATGCTGCCGAGGCTGAACGCTGCCGACATCCGGCTGCTATCAGTGACGTCATAGAGGTCAGAGGTCTCAGCGATCTCGGGTCGGCCCACTCTATCCTCGGAGCAGTCATCGACACGGACCGGCTCTCGATCAGGAACGGGCTCAATCCAGTTTCTCTTCCGGAGCCTGGTACGCCAATTCGGGTTCAGGCTGCGCCTGATGCCGCTTGGAATGGTGACACCATCCTTGGACGGACCATAACCACGATCGTTGCCGTGCCTGGATCCGGGGATTTGGCCCGGGATAAGATCAGTCTCATTGAGGCGCTTGTAAGAGCGTTAGGAACAATCCCCTACGTCGTGGCCCCTCGACCTTCATTCGAGAAGCAACAACCGCCACGCGGGGACAACGACCGAAAAGCAGGGCAGCAAGATCTCTACTTCGGTATGCCCTGGTGAACGCTGCCCCTGACCGGTCTGGTCAGGGAAACACTTCTTGAAGCTTTGTCTTTGAGGAGAGTGAAGAAGGGGTGCCTGAAACCCCAAAAAAGCGGCAGCTAAAGCGGCCGTGCCAAAAATAATAATAAGAACCAGCACGGACTAGACGCTAGCCTAGACATCCCCGCGCTGGATCCAATAAAAAGAATAAGAAACGGATCCTGCCATGACTTTCAAGGAAGCTCTCCGGGTCGAGCTTAAGGCCCTGGCCCCCACTGTCGCTTTCATCGTGATCGCCCATGCGATGATCATGTGGGTGTATAACGAGGGCGTCTTCGGCGCTCTTGGCGTCCTGCTGGTGCTGGGCGCTATCAAGATGGCGCTTGTCCTCGGCTGGACGGTCGTGAAGATCGGAACGTTCCTCGCTGCCGTGGCCGCGATCGCCTACGTCTTCACCATGGTCTTCTAACTGAGAGAGCCGGAATTCCGGTCCATCCTCCGCCGATACAAGAAAGCCCGCTCACCGAGCGGGCTTTTTTTTATTTCTTCCGATTGTAGGGGCGTTTCGCTGCCCCCGCTGCTTTGGAAGGGCTCGCCTTCTTTACGCTGTCATGGCCCCGGGAGTTCAACGCGGCCTCACGGGTTGTCCGTCCTGCGCCTTCGACAGCGGGCCGTCGGCCACGGCGCTTGGGAGCCTCAGGAGCGTTCCGGTCGAACAGGTCCCCGTCCGGATCCGTATGTCGTCCGCTTGAAACCGTCGCCCCAGAGCTGGACCGGGCAGCGGCACCGCGACCACCCTTCCCTGTCTTGGGGCCGCTCTCCTTAGAGGCAGCTTTTCCTTGGCGCGTCCCCTTGGCCCCGCGGCCCGACACGCCTGTCGCAGCTGCAGCGGATGGGGACTGACCCTTTATCGCGCTCGCAAGGCCCTGAACCTGATCGGCAATCTTGTCGACCTTCGAACTCAGGTTGCTTTGATCTTGTGTCAGGCGTTCCTGAACATCGACGAGCCGCTGGAAGATGCCCTCCATCCCCGGAGGAACGGCCGGCAGTTCTGCGGCCTTCGTATCCTTCTTGGGCTTGCGCGAAGGAGCCTCACGGACGGGGCGAGCCGCCGGAGTCTCGAAATCCTCGCTGCTGATGTGCCAGGCCTCCTTCTGGAGCTCCTTAAGGAAGTCGTCGCCAGCCACGTTGCCTCGGACAACAATCCGGGTTCCGGTCAGCCGCTGGAAAGGTACTCCCAGACCCTCAGCGATCTTCTCAAGGACCAGCACGGTCACATTTGACGTCATCCGAAGCAGACTATCCAGATGGCGGTCGCTGATGCCGATCTGCTTCGACATCTCTGTCGTGCCCCAGCCCATCATTCGCTTAATGGTCTTAAGGTTCGCACTCACATTCTGGAGCGTGTTGCTCTCAGAAAAATCATCTTCCGAAAACGCCCTACGGCTCATCCGTTCCCCCAAATACCATACTCAGACCCTGAAGCGTCTCCGGTGCAGGTAGGGTTTAGCGACCCGGCCCCGAGACGATCTCCAAAGCGATCTAAAGTTGCGCTCCCCCTGGCTAATCCAGGTGCTCGCAGGCTCGACGCTTTCCCGTTCCTCATTGTTCCCATTTCGGAAAACCGAATTTTGATTTGAGAACGGTTTTACGAAGCACAAGAATTCGGAAATGGCAAGCTGCCAAGCTGTCAACTATCCGGAATCGCAACCGGAATTCTGATCGGGATAAATTGACGGGTGTGCAAATCGGTGTGGGGCTTTTTAACTCTATTTCTGGCAATCCGCGTTTTAATTCGTTTGCCCTTGACTCAACCCACCTTGCCGGTGTGAATCCACTTGGCCCATCAGATTCGGAATTTAGGCGTTGGCCCGCCTAGAGCAAGAGTCCTGGACCAGTATTCACATCTAAAAGTCGGCCCGAAATGCTTGGCGGCATTTTCTCGGATCGATCCAACACACAAGGACATGAACGGCTTGAAGAAGGCCTAAGAATCAAAAACCCCGCCGTTGGCGCGGCAGGGGTTTTGAAGAGGCCGGTATCGGAAGGACTGAACCCAACGGGACCGGACTAAGAACGTGATTGGCGTCAATGTTCTTAGACCCCCCCGACAACCCTGTCAACTGGAAACGTCGTTTCGGCGATCGGTCTCGCTTGTCCAAAAACAATCGGGGTCAAGACCATGAATCCGCAAGGATTGCGGCCGATGTCGGCTGCCCACGCCCGTGTTGAGCGGGCTGTGAAAGAGAAGCTCGTTAACGAAAAGCCAACGACCAAGTCGGCGGTACTCTACGCCCTCAAGAAGGCAGCGCCTGCCCTTAAACTCCGCCCGACGACCTGGCGGCTCCTCAGTGTCCTTTGTGATCTCTCACACCCGATTGACTGGGAAGATCGCAAGATCGGCCCGGTGGTGTGGCCATCCAATGCCGCACTGGCTGATCGCGTCGGTGTCGACGTCCGCAGCATTCAGGTTCATCTCCGGCGGCTGGTCCAACTGGGCTTGATCACCCATAGCGACAGTGCGACCCGTAAACGCTTCGGTACACGCGTCAACAATCGCATCGTCCAGGCCTGCGGCATCAATCTCTCTCCCCTGATGATCCGCCGCGAGCAGTTCCTTGAACTCGCCGGGATTCACCAGGCTGAGATCGCCGAGCGCAAGAAGATCTCTCAACTCATTTCCGAAACCAGGATCAAGGTCATCCGCCTGATCGCCGGCGGCCAGGACAGCCGTATCGCCGGTCCCTGGGCCGAGCTCTCTGCCACCTTTGCTCGTCTTGGCGAACAGTACGGGATGGCATTGTCCCGGCCGACCCGGACGGTGAAGACCTCGCTGGCTGACCTGCATACCCTCCTGTCATCGCTCATCACGATCGAAGTGTCGGCGCAATCAGCTTGGAACCACCATCTCGATACAGCTGAAATGGTCGAAGATTCATCATCCGAAGGCGACAAAGGATTCACCCAGAATCCTAAGCTGATTCATAAAAAAGATTATTCCTTGAATCAGAAGGCTACCGGAGATGTGACTGGCACAAGCGCCGCCCCGTCCTCCCGTGGATCCGTGTTTCAGCAGGACCGAATTAAAGAGACATCATTGGACCTCGATCAGGTTCAACGCGCCATCCCTGCCCTATCCCAGTATTATCCCGACGCTTTCTCGTCGGTTCAAAAGCTCGCGCTAAGCGTCCACCAGCTCAGAGGGCTTCTAGGGATTTCCGGCAAGTTATGGGATGAGGCTCAGCGCTCCCTTGGCGCTCTCGAGGCTTCCTTGAGCCTCCTGGTCATTCTGCAGGGTCACGAAGATGGCCGGATTTCAAACCCGGGCGGCTATCTCCACAGCATCGTAGCCAAGAAGAGCCCCCACAACGTGAACATGGGTGACGTCATCGCAAAGATGGCCGCAGCCCGGACGGCCAATTCAGGATCGTTCGTCGTATCGCCGTGGTTCGGAAAAAAAGAGGCGGAACGACATGCCGGATGAAGATCAACAGCTGTCAGTTCCGCCCAGTCAGACGGGCGTAGACCCGTTTCGACAATGTTGGCTCACCAGGAAGAGGCGACATTGTCGGGTTCCCCATGAACATGCCACCGCGAACTAAAGAACGCAACATCGAGCAAGTGCAGAACTATGTCCGGCAAGCGGAACAAAGCCGGGTTTGCCGTGACAAGTCAAAGCGATAACTTCTACCGCGGAAAGTTAAGGCTCACGTTATACTTTTTGCGACGGAACAATACCTAATCCCCTTTCGGGATCAGACTTAAATCAGTCAGAACAGGATCGAAGTTTATTCTCTCTGTACCAAGCCTTGGATTGGACGACATCTCGTTCAACTTGGTGTCTGGCTTCGTCAGGGATCTCTTTCGAGAGTTTAAAGCTTCTGGGAATCTAGTTGCGCAAACGGCCGAAATAAAATGCGCTTCATTTGGGGTTGAATGCGAAAGTTCTGAGTTGGTCTAAACCAAGCGACAACGTTTAGATTTCATGATGTAGATGCTCGCCCCTACCCATCCTTCGAGTGCTAGCAATAGTCCTCATCGGCAATTGCGTCGGGAATACCTGACAAAATTTTTTCGTCTGAGAAGTAACATTCGGTCTGAAACTGGCAACTCAGACCGCAGTTTGCCCGTCCGACAACTAAAACACGAATAGGACATCCTCGAATCATGCTCACATATCTTGTCGCTTTGCATAACGCAGCGGGCACTATTCCGCTGTTTGCTTCACTCGACGGGGCCACAGCGCAGCGAACTGCAGTCGGTTTGAGCCAGGACCACCCTGAGGCCCTTATCACCACAACCCCAGTCGACTTCCCTCAAACATGCTTAATCGGCTCATCAGTCTTGGTGCTCCAGTCGCCGCTCGCTTTGGCTCAAACCGATGGACTTGTTGAGATTTTGGCGGCGGACCAGGAGCCGGACGCTGGCACTGAACATCGGCTGGACCTCCAGTTCTGGCCCGACCAGATGGCTTTGCCGCCAATCATGGCCGCGAATTAGCGTGCGGAACGCTTCGAAGCCCTTTCCCTTCGCGGCTGAAAAATGCGACAAGGGCCGAAATAGAAAAACACGAATCGTAGATTTAACCGGGACATTGATATGAGACACAGCCTCATCCTCCGTGCTGCGCTGATCAGCGCCGTAGGGCTTATGGCCTCCGCTTGCACCACGACCACGGGGAGCCTTGGACTTTCGGCCCAGCCCTCTCAAGGCCAGGTTCTCTCAGAGGCTGAGCGTCTGGGAGAGGCTTACCGTTCCCAGCCGGACAATCCGGAAGCTGCGCTCGCCTATGCCAAGGCTCTCAACTCCATGGATCGGAACGATGAGGCGGCGGCAGTTCTCCAGCAGACGGCCCTTCGATTCCCCAATGACAAGGGTGTTATCGCGGCCTACGGCAAGTCCCTGATCGCTGTCGGCAAAACCCAACTCGCCTCAAATGTCCTCGATCGCGCCCATACCCCGGACAACCCCGACTGGAGAGTTCTATCAGCTCAAGGGGTGATCGCGGATCAGTCCGGCGACCATAACCGCGCCCGTTCCCTCTATACGGCCGCTCTCAAGATCCAGCCTGATGACCCGATGGTCCTGACCAACATGGGCCTATCCTATGCGGTGACCGGCGATATGACCTCGGCAGAGCAGTATCTTCGTAAGGCCTCTGTTGCTCCCGGCGCCGACCAGAAGGTCCGCCAGAACCTCGCCGTCGTCCTGGTGATGACTGGCAAAGAAGCAGAGGCCAAGGATCTCCTGAAGTCAGATGTGGCTGCAGCCGAGATTGACGCGCACATTGCCTACCTAAAGAGCCTCGGTTCTCCAAATGCCCGTTCAGAGGGCAAGTCTGCAAAGCGGGCATAAGATCATGAACCTGACTCGCTTTTGGTCATCGAAGTCTGGTGCCACCTCGAAAGATGCCGCGCAGGCGCACCCGTCGACGCCAGCAGGATCCGATGTGGTCGACGATTCCTTCATTCTTTTGGTCGGAGGCCAGCTCCAGCCGACAACCCAAGATCCAGCTCCTGAACCGGATCTGGACGATATCCATGCAAACGATTTCGTGGTTCTGGCCGGAGGCTTCACTGGCAAGCCGTTGGGAGAGGTTGAAGCTCCTCCATCTGATGACAATGCCACTGACGTGGTGGAGTCCTTGACCAATGCCGACCCGGCCGAGGGTGAGGCATCTGCCGAAGTTGGTGCCGCTGGATCCGTCAATCCAGATAACCCTGTGATCGACGTCCACGATCCTTATCTCGAGACCTTTGGCCCTCTCCCCGACCAGGTTTCCGCCGAAGCCGCTCCCACCCTTGGTTCCGTCGCAGGGAATACCCTTCCGGGCCCATACCATGCTCCTGATGTCCGCAAGACGCGTCATTGGCCGTGGAGCCGCACCGCTGTCTCCGAGGTCAATGTCTCCTACGACCATGATTGGGGGACCGGAATCTCGGTGAACGAAGAGGAAGCGCTGCGGCAGCGCCTGATGAACAAGAACCAGCCGCCAAAGAAGCGCCGTGGCTCCCTTGTCTTGATCGGAACCATGGCGACGGCCGCGGTGCTCGTTCTGACCGCTGGAAGCCCGACAAAGGTCCTCGAGGCTGTTCCCAGCGCCAAGAAGATCATGACGCGGGTTCAGAACGACCTGATCTCGCGGGTCTCGCTGACATCCGGATCGCCTGCCGAGCCGACTCGCGATAGCTCGATGTGTGCGCAGCAACCGTCTATGGATGGATGCTTCACGAATAACGTCATTCGGGCTGCCGCCTTCGTCTGCCCCAACGCCATGCATCCCATCGCAGTCGAGTTCGCAAGTTCCCCGGTCCGGGCCGCCGTTGGCCTCTCCCATCGTACCACCATGGCCCCGTCCACGGGGTTTGCAACGATCCTGAGTGCAGAGACGACATTCGACTTCATGACGCGCGATCTGAACTTCGCCGTCGATCTCATATCTTTCCGACGCAACGGGAACATTGCCGGCATGCTGAAGAGCGTTCAGCCTCGCCAGCAGCTTCCCGTCCAGGTGGCGAAAGCTGACGGTATCGTCGCTCTGCGGGGTAATGAAATCGAACGTCTCGGCCTCACCCCCGACTGCCGGATTGCGATATTCGAGAACGGGATCCCGCCAGAATACTTTGCTCAGGACGCGAAGGTGAACAACTCGCCTGCTCGCATTCCAGTGAAGCCCCAGACCCAGGCTCAGGCGGATTTAGGTCGACGCTGACCTAATCCGCAGCCTACCCTTTCCAATCCCCAGAAGAAGCCCGCCACAGGCCAAGGGTCACAATGAATTTTGCTCTCTATCTCCTTGCAATGTTATCGCGTGTAATGCCGAAACAGGCGGTGAATAAAAAGAAAGCCACCGCCCTTCACCGAGAATGGACCAGCCGAGCTCAATCCGATCACCTCTTTGCCGCCGATCTGAAAGCGATCGAGCGGCTTTCTCTTATTGTCAGCGACGGAAAACCGTCTCTCCAGTGGCCCATCCTCACCGTCCTGATGGATCGCCGGTATCCGGCGTTCGCCGAGGTGCTATCGGCCTTCACCACGGAAGACCGCAAGGCTCCGCTGTTCCGGCCTACTCCTGCGGACGGAGCCAATGGACAGGGTATCCTTGTCTCGTCCCTGGCCTTCCTTCAGAATTCCATTGATGCGGCCAACTGGGCTACCGACGCAGATGTCTTGGCGGGCGAGCTTGCCTCTTTGCCCTGTACCCTCCTGAAGATCCTCTCGATTGAGGAGGGAGTGATTAGCCTTCAGCACAATCTCCATTCTCTCTCGATTGCACTTGAGAACGCCGCCACGGCACAAGATCGCCCTGTTCCGGGCGCGCAAGACAAGCTGGCCGCTGCCCTCCTCCGGTACTATGCCCTTCGCCGCCTCGCCCCATCGTCCGTTCCTGGCTTTGTCTCGACATACCATCCTGGCGAAGATCTCGACTACGCCGCGGCCAGGATCGAACAAGTCCTGTCCGCCCATAGCGTGGTCCCGATCACGATTCATCGGCACTACCGGGAAACCCGCGACGTCATTATGGACATCGCTATTCTGGCAACCGTTTATGCAGATCTGCCGGCTGCGATCCTCGTCCCGACCTGTCCCGCGCTCTTCGAGGCCTCGCCTTCGAACGAGCCGATGATCGGCCCAGACGACCCTGAGGTCATCAAAGGCTACGATGTTGGGCCGAACCTCGCTCACATGATGCTCGGGTCGATCATTACACACGGTAAGACGCCAGTCATCGGTCCTGCCCGCTCTCAGATACCCCTGATTGCGACGATCGCAAACCGGCTCACCCTCGCCTATCAGCTGCCTCAACCCTCCTACGAGGAACGGCTCGCCGAAATCAAAGCTGTCGCCCGAACGCTGTCTGGTTTGCAAATGCCGGACACCGATGTTGCGGCGATCGCGCGGCTCGACCTCACCCCGGCTCAACGGCGCCAGGCGGTCTACTCGACCGTGATGACAGGGTCGGCGCAATCGGCTCTGGAGGTCATCGCCCGGTCCTCCGCCTCGGTGACGCCGGCGATCGCCGTCGCTGACCTCGACATGTCTCTGTACGTCTGCAAGCAGGATTTGCCCGATCTCATTCAGAAGATGATCGACGCGCCCCGCGGACGCATGTCCATTCTCATTGATGGCGTTGCCGGAACCGGGAAAAGTGCCTTCGGGCGCTACGTCGCCCAGCAGATGGGCTACCAATCTAAAGTCTTCCGCTACTCGGATCTCACAAGCCGCTGGCTCTCCGAATCCGAAAAAGCCGTCGACAAGATGTTTGCCGATGCCCGGAAACACAACTTCGCAATCATCATGGATGAAGTCGAAACGATGTTCTCCGACCGGGAGATGGCGACCCATGATTACCAGAAGACGCTGACAAACGCGTTCCTAACCCATCTCGACAGCCACGATCTTCCCGTCTTTTGCTCGACCAACCACAAGCGGGATATCGACCCGGCCATCCTTCGACGCTTCGTCTTCAAGCTGGAATTCGAGGCTCTGACGCCTGAATTGGCAGCCAAGGCCTTCACCCGGTTCTTCGACATGCCGGCTCCGCCCGCAGTCCTGGATCTTACAAACCTCACTCCAGGCGACTTCGACGTAGTTTTGCAGAAAGCTTCGGTCCTCCGAATTAAGGATGACGCGAGCTGGTTTGTCGCAGCCCTGCAGGATGAGCTTTCCCACAAGAAAGCCAAAAGCCTCCGGATGGGTTTCGTACATCATTGATAATGAAGCTATTTTAGGAAATGGCGGATGCGTGGAACACACTGCGCACCCGCCCGGATCACTTCGAATCATGCCGCTTAGTTGCCGCTTTCTAATTCGGGCGACAACTTACTAATTCGTTTCTGCCTTGACGGTTCGAAGCCTAGGCGGCATAATTCGGCCACATTGGAGCTACGGCAAGCCGCTAGATGATCCGGCGGTTTTGGCAAGCTGACCATTCTATGACGGAGTGGGAGTCAAAGGCTGAGCTTCACCTGTGAGACCAAAAAACAATAAGCTCACAGGCTTCACCAGGATCAGGCCTCGCCCCGCGCGCAGTTCATGATCATCGATGCACGACACAAACGCCCGTCCCGAGAGACGGAATGCGAAAGCGGACGTTTGCGTAAACAAGGTCGATATGATGAAAACGTTGCAATACACGGATCTTCACCGGACCGGCGGCTTCTCCGCGGTCATCGCCTCACAAACGTCAACTCCTCCTGCCAAGGCAACTAAGGTCAATGGCATTTGGAACGACGAAACGGTCGATAAGATCAAAGAGCTTGTCCAGCAGAAGCTCACAGCAGACGCGATTGCGCTTGCCATATCAACGCCGGAAGTTCCGGTCACCCGCTCCCAAATCCTCGGCATCTGCTGGCGTCGTGGCTGGCCGGTAGGCCAGAAGCGCCCTTCGCGCAAACATGTGCCCAAGGAACGCACCATCGGGAAGCGCATCCTCAAGCGGGGGCAATCCGACGTACAGGTCGTTCTCGCACTCCCGGATACCCGTGAACTCCGCACAGTCGAAGGTGAACGGATCATCCGCAAGCCGAGCGTTCGTAAATCGCAACCGGCAATCGTCCCTGACCTGCCTCTGTTCCAGGCGGCGGCAGTAGCGGACACCAATCTGAATACTTCGGGCGCCGAGTTCATCCGCCGCTACAAGAAGCGCGCCGAGAAGGCCAAGGTCGCTGTCGATACTTTGAAGGTCATCGAGCCTTCCGTTAAAAAGACAGTATCACCCCGCGCAGCTGTCACACAGATCACCGCCATTCCGGAACCCGCGGTAGTCACTCCGGTCCTCGAGCCTGCACCTGTGGTATCCGTAGCTCCTCCGGTTGCAGAGGCTAAGCCAGAGCGTGATCTGTCGAAGTGCCTGACGATCTTCGATCTGCGCGACCGGCATTGCCGCTTCCCCGTGAGCGGTACGGGGGTCTCGATGCTCTATTGCAGCGAACCGGCCATGAACGCCAAACCATACTGCGAGCATTGTGCTTCTCTCGCTTACGAGAAGCCCGAGAAGATTGCAGCCGCGAACAAGCCCGCCAAGCGCAAGATGTCCGCATTTTCAATGCGCAACGGGATCGTTTTCCGCTGAAGCCTCAAACCCAACGAAAGTTGGTCATCGTCTAACCTAATCCCCAAAAGTTCTTCACACCGACCTAGTGGTCGAAACCCAGGAAAGACCCCGCGATGAAGTCGATCAACCAAGCCCAGATCCTCGGCAATGTCGGCCGCGACCCGGAGATCCGCACTCTGGGCAGCGGCGAGCGTGTCGCCAACCTCCGCATTGCCACCAACGAGACTTGGAAGCAGAACGGCGAGACCAAGTCGAAGACCGAATGGCACAACGTCGTCATTTACAATCCGAACCTGATCGAGACAGTCGAGAAGTTCGTCAAGAAGGGCGACCCCATCCAGCTGATGGGCCTGAAGATCCAGTATCGCACCTTCACGGACAGCAAGGGCGTCGAGAAGCAGGTCACCGATCTAGTCCTCCAGCGCTTCGGAGGCGATTTGATACTTCTCGGCAACGGCAACGGCGCGGAGAGTGGCGGCAGCACGGACGGCTTCGGTGGGAACGAAGACGATCCGTGGAAGGACTAATAGTTCTGATTCCCCCTGAGAGAAGAGGTCAACTCAGCCGGACGTAATTCGTCCGGCTTTTTTCATGTCGGGATCTGGTTCAGCAAACTGAGTACCTAACATGAAATCTTCCGAAGCCACGGCGGCGCGAGCCCGCGCCCGACGCGTCGAAAAGGGCATCCAAACCGAGGAGTGCGCCCGCACCTTCACCGCACGGCCCTCGCTTCAGGGACTGTTGCAGCTGCCCTTGCTCGAAGAACTGGAAGCTCACGGTGGGCGCGCTAAGCCGAGCGATCTCTATGAGCGGCTTGCTGACCGGCTTGATGTTCCCGACGATCTTCGTTCCCAGAAGCGCACCTGCGGTGACGGCCAAACCTATTCGGTCTTTCCGCAGGCGGTTCGATGGGCTCGCCAGAATGCCGTGCTGGCTGGCCTGATCCACAAAGGCGAGCGTGGAATCTGGGAACTCGCCGATCCCGGCTACGCCAAGTTGAAAAAGGTTCGCCGCGGTGTCGCCGTCCTGATCTACTCGCTTGATGATGGAGTAGCGCTCTGGGCTCATGCCGAGGACGCGGCTCGGGCAATTGAGCCTGGCTCGCTGAATCTCATTTTCACCAGTCCCCCGTACCCGACCGTGTCTCGCGAGTATGGGCGCTTTTCAGTTCCCGAATGGCTCTCGTGGATGAGGCGGCTCATCGAAAATTGGAAGACCCTGGTGACCCCTGACGGGACGATCTGCCTGAATCTCATGGATACGTTTGTCAGCGGGACGCCCAATCTCTCGCCATATGTCGAGCGGCTTACCCTAAGCTGCATTGACGAACTGGGACTCCATCTTTCTGGCAGAAGTGTTTGGCACAGCCCCACAAAGATGGGCAACATCCAGTGGGCCTCTAAGACGCGCCTTCGTCCACGCAATACCCTCGAGCACCTTCTGTTCTTCAGCCCTAGCGCTAATCCAAACTGGGACACCCGTCGGCTGCCGCTCGAGCCCTATGCCGCATCGACAGTCGCCGCCTGGGAGCGAGCGCAGCGGAGACCGTCTAGCAAGCGGCCCTGCGGCTACAACATCAATGAGAAGGCTTTCGCTCCAACCGGTGATGGTCCACTGCCCGGCAATCTGATCGTCGCCGCTGGAGCTCCTGGCAACGATCAATTCAGTCGTCGGTGTCGAGAGGCAGGATTGCCTCCGCACCCGGCACGTTTCCCTGAGGCTCTCCCAAAACGGGTGATCCTGCTCACGACCGAACCCGGTCAGATTGTGTACGACCCCATGGCCGGATCAAACACAACGGGAAAGGTCGCCCTGGATCTCGGCCGGCGCTTCATCGCGTCCGAGCCCTCGCTGGCCTATCTCGGCGCCTCCGCTTTTCGGTTCGATCAGCGACCAGACTTCCGTCGCCACCCTTCGCCTGAGGGCCTGACAGCGCCGACCGCCTGACGCGGTCCCTTCCGTCAATTGCTTGTCTTTGGAAAGGCAGCCCATGTTTCCCAAGTTCCCGCTTAGCGGCGAGTTCGACCTGAACGACGTCGCCACCATTCTCGAGGCACTTGAGCGATATGCCAAGAGTCCGGAAGCCAAGATCCATGCATTCCGCCGCGACATCTTCCCAGCGGATTATGGAGGAGCCGGGGCCGCGGTGACACCGCTTCGCATTCCCCAGATCATGGAAATGGTTCGGATCGCAGCAGAATCGGCAACCAGAGTGGATCGGGAGATTGCGGCCCATCACTTCTCGGATGCGATTGAAAACAAGATCCAGCGTCAGCCCGATTCCATGAAAGCGCTGGCCGAACAATATCAGCTCGACGTCGACCATACCGGAGGCGGATGCCTTGCCTATGCCCGTCACTTTGAGGACGGCTGGTATTTCTGGCTCACCGCCGAGGACGGGGCATCTCTCCCGGACAACCCGGATGATCCGACCTGTCAGATCGGCGCGTATCACCCGACTGAGGAATGGTGGCTCAACTCCAGTGCCACGCCGCGCCAGGCCTTAAGCATCATCGGATCCTTTGTCGTCCTCGCCAAGGCCCGCTACGCCGCCGGGCAGGAGGCTACGATCGCGACTTTGCGCGACATCCTGGCAACCGCCCAATCCTCTGGGTACTTCGTTCCTGAGGAGGCCGAGGCTATCGCGGCGATCCTTACCGCACCGGAATCTCCCGGAACGGCCGAACAGCCCCAGTGGCAGCGGGAGTTCCCCCGGTTCCAGGCCGACTGGATTCCCGAGCTTCCACCGACTTTCGAGGATTACTCCTGGCACAACGACGCCTGCCCGAGATTCCACGACATCATGAGGGACCTGGTCCTTTGGGTCGACTTTCCCGACCCGCAGGAGCGCGAGATTACTGAACACCTCCGCTTCGGTGTTTGCCGGGAGCTCGACGACGGATCAATGGAGGACCTTTACGCAGCAGACGACTGGGCTTTGGTCCGGGAGTTCATCGATAACTACACTCCGCCCACCGGGACGGCGCCAAACTACAACACGCTCCTCACGCTGGCCGAGCAGGCGAAGTGCAAGACCGACGATGACTGGGGATCGGAGCGTCAGATCAATGCCGAGAACCGGTTCTTCAAGGCTGCGATGCAGCGCTTTCCCGACCACTTCGCCGACACGAACGACGATTGGCAGGAGGCGATCCATAAGGCGACATCCGATGAGATCATCGAAGAAGCCATGCGCCGGATCGTGAAAGAGGTCGTTCGCCAGAACCCGAACCTCGCTGCCCTGATCGAGAAGAAGGACTGAACCTTCTCAATACTCCATGGAGCCAAGATGCACCCTGTCTCGACCAACAAGCCGACCCAGGCCCAGCTCGTCTTCCCCTTGATTGAAGCACTACAGGAGATGGGCGGTCGAGGCAGGGCCAAGGATGTGGGAATGTCTCTTGCCAGCCGGTTTCGGCTCCCACGGACCCTCATTGAAGAAACGGTCACCACCGGAGACGGTCAGGTTGTGAACCTCTGGCAGCGACATGTCCGGTTTGCCCGTCAGAAGGCGGCCGCAATGGGCTACCTATCATCCGCTGGCACAGGAATCTGGCAGGTCACAGATGAAGGCGAGACCGGAATGCGGAGCGCTTCGGCTGCAATCCGCGTCATCGTGATGGTTGATCCAAAGACCAACGAGCCCCGCTCCGCGACAATCGACATCTCGGTTGGCCTCCCAACCGTGCACACGCTCCATAACTCCGACAGCCGGGATCTCTCCTGGATAGACGATGGGCAAATTCCGCTCATTGTAACGTCCTGCCCGTACGCCTCGCTACTCGCTTATGAAACCGCGCCAGGTCAGCTCGGGGAGATCGCCTCGTATCAGGAGTTTCTTCGGCAACTCGATCAGGTCTGGAGGGAGTGCTACCGCGTCCTGGAGCCAGGTGGTCGCCTGGCCTGCAACGTCGGCGATGTTCTTCGCTCGCGCAAGGCCCACGGCCGCCACCACGTCCTCCCCCTTCATGCCGACATCCTCGTCCGCTCACGCAACATTGGCTTCGACACCCTCACTGGGCTTATGTGGCAGAAGCGTACAAACGTGGCCTTCGAAGGCGGCCCAGGAGGAGTTCTCGGAAAACCTGGCCAGCCGAACAATGTCATACGGTCCGAACTCGAGCACATCCTGCTGATGAGAAAGCCGGGACCATACCGGAATCCCTCCGCGGCCCAGCAGGAAGCGTCCCACATCTCAAAGGACGAATACAATTCTTGGTATAAGCCAATCTGGGAAATCCCCGGAGCTAAGGCTCACAAGAATCATCCCGCTCCCTTCCCCGTCTCGATCCCCTACAGGCTGATCCGAATGTTCAGCTTCGCCGGCGACACGGTCCTTGACCCCTTCAGCGGCTCTGGCACGACTTCGCTCGCCGCCATGAAGGCAGGGCGCAACTCGGTGGGGTGGAGGTTGCGCCCTCATATTTTCGCAGCAGCGTCGAGCGTCTCACCAAAGAGGCCTCAGCCCTGGCTGCGTAATCCAGCCAAATCAGAGGACAGGACAACGATGGTCCCGCAAATCAACTTAGCCCATCTGATCGATCACGCCGGCGGCTACGGGCTGCGAGGCGACGATTACGACGCAGCTACAATCACCCTCGCCAACTGGCACCAAGTCGAAACGAACCGCAATGGCGTGATCCTCGACCATGAAGAAATTGTCCTGGCCGAAGTAGGCCAGTCTCGAGCGAAGGTCAAAGTTGCCCAGACCGGGCGCGGCCATTGGCTCACGGGCTATGACTATCGTAACAGCATCGGAGGTGCGGGGTGCGCCCCTGCCGTTTGGGACAGGATCGCCTTCAATCAGAAGGACGATGCGATCCTGTTCTACGCCGAAGCGGCGAAAACCTGGTTCCAGAACCAGATCACCTCTGGAAACAGCTGTCTCTCTTCGAGGGGCCGGGAGGAGGCTGCTAAGATGGTGGGTCTGTTGATGAGCCTGATCAAACCGGCTCCGACCCAACTAAGCCTATTCTAGGCGACAAGGACCCTCACATGAATTCTTCTGTCCCCCGTTCTAGCCGCATCGAGGTTCGCAACCCAATCCTGGCGCTTCCTGCTTTTAAGGCGGTGTATAGTCTCCCAGACGATACAAAACTCGCCCTTGCAAGCCTCCTGGACAGTCTTTCCAAAGACGCGGAAGCCAAAGCTCAGTCCTCTTGGCTCAAGAAGAAGGGCCCCATGGCGGCATATTGGAAAGCTTGCGCCGTCTACGCAAAGCACATCGCCCGCGCGATCAGAAAGTCCTGCCGCGCCGGAACGTCGAACAGCTCTACTCGCTCGCTTGAGGTTCACAATGAAAACCAAGACACTCCCGCCCGTGCAGCTTAATTTCCGCGATGAGGCCTACGGGTTACTCTGGCGTCCCCTCGCCTTTCGCTTCGGTTACATCGGTGAGTTTTCTGAAACCCGTCGCAACAAGCTTCAAGCGAAGGTCCGCAAGCACGGGTTCTCGTATAATCACCACCGGGAGGCGTGGGTGAAAGAGGATGTCGCGGACCCTGCTGCGGAAGCCCAGAGGCTTGTCACGGCTCTCGCAAATGCCGGATTCGTTGTAGAGACAAACCAATTCTTTGCTGGATTGACCACAACAAGACAGCCTTCCGCTCAGGATCTGGCGATCCCGGCCTAAAGGCTCAAACGAGCCGCGGCGCAGGCTGATTCATTGCATTTTAATTCGGTTTGGGTTATCCATAATTCGCCAATAGGAGCGCAGATTATGGATTTAGCTATGGTCACCAAACCAATCGATCTGGAGGCCGCACGCGCCCAGGCTGCTTTGCTCCAAAAAAGCCAACAGACTCTCCAAGATGCGCAAATCGCTCAGCGAGCCGCTCTCAATGCTGTTGCCTCTCGGACGCCTTTCGGACGCGATATGCTCCGGTACCTGGCAACCGGGAAAACGATTGAGCAAGCCTTCGGACTCGCTGCGACCCACTACGCGAAAATACACGCCCGCGAGGGTCTTGGCCGCGTATGCAACTCGATTTCTCAATTCGCTAAGGATTTTGGTCTCTCGTTCCCTAAGAACAAGATGCAGAACCTTGCGCGCAGCGTGAAAACAGTCGTCGACCGTGAGCGCGAGGCTGGGCGCCATCTCAATTAGCTTAGCGCCGTCACCTCACTCTGGAAATCGGTTAGTTCGGTGCCGGATCGTCTGGTCGCAGAGAGCGAAATGTCCAAACTGCTTCCACTTCTTGTCGCGCTTTCGATGGCAGCAGGATCCGGCTATCTGGTGTTCTTCCGCTCATAGACGGATAATCGGATGCTTCTCAAATGTTGCCTTTTAGGTCTTTCCATCGGTTTCATCCTCTGGAGTTTTAAGAAAGCATCCAGTCCTGCACCCGAACTGGTACCTGTCCGGGTCAAACGGGAGCGATAGATCGGCCATATCAGAAACGCTGGTGACAATTTCTTGCCCCCACCGATGTCCCGCGTAGGAAAGGCCGCTCTTCTGGGCGGCCTTTCTTTTTGCCGTCCGTGATCCCACCACTACCCATTGTCCCCGATCCGAATTAAAAGTGGGGACAACGATAGAGCTTTCGCGAATCCATGAAACATCTCCTGTTGCTTATCTACGCTGCACCTCTTGTCATTGTGTGGCTTTGCCTTCGTATCATGGGCATCGGCTCCATGCGCTTTCTCAAGATCCGCCTCCGCCCTAAAGCTCAAGAGCTGAAAGCCCCTACCCCGAAGCCAAGCAGCCGCCGCCGAACGCGATCCTCCGCGTCCTCCGGAGGCGGAGGTGGCACCATCTCAGGGAAGGCGGTGATAGGCCTCACTGGCTTGGCCGGCGCCTCGAAGCAGAAGGGCCAACTCGGCTCTGGTACACCAGCCGTACAGGACCGCTCGGCCGATATCATCCGGAAAGGATTGAGCAGCCAGATTGCCTCAGAGAAAGTCGAAGCCGAGCGGCTTCGGAGAGAGAAGGGCCGGCTTCAGGAAGAGACCCTCCGCACCCAGGAAAACACCCGCCTCCAGGCAGAAGCGCGCCTACGAGAAGAATTGGAGCGGGCCCAGGAGGAGCGGCGTCAAGAAGAGGAGCGTCTGGAAGAAGAGAGGCGACGAGCATACTCCTGACCGGGCATTCCAGACGCACCAAATAGCTCCCTCGTCTAGGACCGCCTCTAGGAATAAACCTACTTTAAACATTGCGCGATAAAGCTAGTCTGGCCGCAAAGTAGATAAAAGCGCCCACAATCCGCAAGCTTCTGGTCAGGCAGCATATGTTGTTGGCGCAAGCTGGCAAAAGGACAAAAAATGAAGGTTCATAGGGGCACCACCCAACAGAAAACGAGCGAGTCCAAGCCTCGGGCAAATCAGCTAGGAACAGGGCCTCGCTGGATGCCGATCATTGCAATCCTGTTGCTCGCTGTTGGCTGGATGGCCGCCGGCGAAGCTGGAATATTGATAGTTCTCGGCATTGGTCTGGTCGTGGGACTGACGACAAAAAAGAAGACCAAGGAGGCCCATGATCCCTTTTTGGACTATATGCATGGGCAAGGCAGGAAACTTGACTACTACACCAAGGCCCCAGGAGGGCGGATCGGCGTCGATATCGCTAACCAGACAATCATCGTGCAGACCAACATTTCCGGCACGCCAACAACGTTCGAGCTGACCGCTGGCGATATCCGGGATTGGAGTTGGCGGGTCGAAGGCTATTCGTGGACTTCGTTCTCCACGAACCCTATGACTGCCCAGATGAAGGCCGACTGGGAAGCAATCAAAGCAAAGGCGCAGGCAGCTGCTAACTCGGGAATGTTTATCAAGACGAACAATATCGACTTCCCAGAGCTTTTCCTGGGGTTCGGGATTGGTGAGCAATATACCATGCTGCTGAAGAAGTGGGACGAGGTTTTAACTCAGTTCTTCGAAGGCACGCTTCCTCCGCAAAACGTCACGAAGATCATTCAGTAGGGCAAAGAAAGTCAGCGCCAGAGGCTTTTAGCTCAGCGCCACCGGCATAGGAAAACACCCGCCTTAGGCGGGTGTTCTTTCTTTCCGACATCGGACAGTCCGGGAACTTTTATCCGATAGTGCGGGAGGTCTCGTGTCGTAGGCCTAGAGGATGAAGAAGGACTTCGATAGGCTTACAGCGTCATCCAAACGAATGGAGAAGTCGGCTGCGCCGTCGCCATCCACGTCGCCATAAATGTAGGTATCAGAGGCCGCTTTATCGAACCGCAATTCTCCAGCCTTGTTACTGAACGCAGTGCTGCCGATAAAGCTGAAGACTCCGTTCCCTGCGCTGGTGACGTCGGCGTCGATCCCTCTCAGATCGATCCGGTCCTTCTGAGCCTTGGAAAAATCAAAGATCGTGTCGCGGCCGTTACTGTCGACCGTTGAATCCGTAATGGATTTGAACACGAAGGCATCCCTTCCAGTTCCGCCGTAAAGACTGTCGCTCCCGCCGGATCCGAAAATGGCATCGTTTCCAGAGTTGCCCATGATTTTGTCCTGGCCGTTGCCGCCCGCCAGCCGGTTCGCCGCCGAGTTCCCGCTGATCGCGAACCCAAGCTCAATCGCGATCGTGTCTCCATCATCGAACGCCAAGCCATCAGCATTCACATAGAGCGCGTTCTTCGTGAAGCTGATGTTCTTCCTGGTAATCTCCAGAGATGTATCCGCCGCTACAATGTCGATTGCATAGAGCGACTTGCTCTTCCCCGCACCGAGCGAGTCGAACTTCAGGCCGTATCCGTTGAACCCGCCTCTGTCAGGTACATCCGTAAAGGTTCCAGAATAGCCGCTGATGACCTTGTAGCTAAAGCGACTTCCGGAGATATCGAATTGCGCAGGGACCACATTATAGATGCTCCCGTTCAATTCGTAGAACTTCGAATTGTTGAACTCGATCTTGCTCGCCGAGATCTTAACCGACGCCGGCTTGGTGATCGGGTTGTCGCGCTCCGGCGAGTAAACAGTAAGCTGTACTTTCGTTCCATTAAGCATCTTCAGCCCCTAGGCACGCTTGTGAATAGCCCCGGAGTCCAGATAGCTGAACAGCATTTTATTCTCAACCAGATTTAGCTGATGCAGCAGGTCACACAGTCAAACCCCAAAAGGTAAAACATCATGCGCAGCGGTCTCTCTCGTGTCGAACAGCAGCCAATCCCCGACGCCGATGCTGTCGCGGCACTTGCACGCATTCTCACGGAGATGAATGGACCCTCGACACCCGCATGCGACTCTACAGGAACACCTGACGGTGACCACGAGGAGGATCTCGGCTACCAAATCGCGGCAAACGCTATCCTTGACCAGCTCGCAGCAAAAGGCTTCGCGATTTCACGCTTGGCTAAGGACACATCCCTCGGGCCGAAGGTTCGGGACACCGCGGCAGCGCGGTTCACCGTTTTCTAACTCTCCTGACTCCACCGAGGGTTTTCCCGGCCAATCGGCGAGAAACATCGCGGATCAGGCTGCCAATTTCGCGCAATCCGCTTTAAAACGCTAAAACGCGAAATAGGAATTCTCAAATCATGGCCGCCTTTTTCAATTCCGCATTTTCCTCGTTGTTATCGCTTTCTCTGACACTCGCCGCTTTCGTCTTTGTACTCGGCGTCGTGATTGCCGTTCACGAAGCAGGGCACCTGTTCACTGGACGAGCATTTGGCATCAAGGCTGACGTCTTCTCCCTTGGATTTGGCAAATGTCTTTGGGCAAGAACCGATCGACAAGGCACCGAATGGCGGATTTGCCTCGTGCCGCTCGGCGGGTATGTGAAATTCGCCGGCGACAAGAATGCGACCAGCCAGGTATCCCATGAAGCCGTTGCCGCGATGAGCGATGCCGAAAAACGGGCAACTTTCTTCCACGCTCCCCTCGTAGCTCGTGCCTGCACAATCGCGGCTGGCCCCCTCACAAACATTGCTCTCGCAGTGCTGGCATTTGGGGTGATCGCTTTTGTCGAGGGACAACCGACCCTTCATGGACAGGTTGGGAGCATCAACCGCGGAGCTCCTGCAGAGAAGGCCGGTATCAAGGTCCGTGACATCATCACAGCCGTAAATGGTGTCGAGACGCCGGCCGCAGAGGATATCATCGCTGCCGTCCAGCAACATCGTGACTCCCCCATGGTCATGACAATTCGACGCGAAGCGCAGACCCTCGATCTTACCGTTACCGCAGAACTCAAGACCAAACGAAACGATGATGGAACGATCGTGGAATCGTATCCGGTAGTTGGTTTTAGTTTCGCCACGACACCCGAGAACATTTTCTATGTCCCTATGGGCGTCAGTGACGCGATCGTAAATGGGGTCAAAGTTACCTATCGGGTGGCAGAAATCACCGCAGTGACATTCAAGAAGATGATTACTGGCGAGGAAGGAATCGAGAACTTATCCGGCCCGGTCCGGCTGGCGGCGATTTCCGGCTCCTACGCCGAGAACCACGGCATTGAGGGCCTTATCCTCTTGATCGGCTTCGTGTCAGTGTCGATTGGGTTCATGAACCTATTGCCGATCCCCGTCCTTGACGGCGGTCATCTTGCTATGTTCGGCTATGAAGCGATTGCAAGAAAGCGGCCGAACAACAAAGTCGAACAGTTCAGCTACGGTGTTGGATTGGCCTTCGTGCTGTCGCTCATGATCTTTGCCACCTTGAGCGACGTTGCTCACCTCTTCTTCAAATAGGAAAATCGGCTGGCTCCTAACGCAACATTCGTCTGGGCCTGCCATCCAAGCGATGCTGGCCGAGACCAGATCGATCGCTGGGTTGAGCGATGGCATACCGGTCCCAACGACCTTGAACTCCGCGAGTTTCTTGGGCTCACCCTCGAAGAATACACTCGTTAGGTGAGAGAGCCGGATTCCATTTGTGAGATAGTGCGGGCTAAACACCTATAACCAACAATCGACTGAGGGCTTGAGGCACTAAACCTCGCCCTCACCCGATCTTTCGGCATTCGCTACAAGTTCGCCGTCGCAAACGCACGACTGCAGCTCGCCTGCCTTCTCGTGACGTCACCTCAGAAAAGTTTCGCGCAATGATCCCATGATAAGGGAGGTACACCCATGCCCGAAAACACGGCTCTACTTGAAGCCGTCGATGTCCTGAAAGATGCTGCATCGGGTTATGCTAACGCTACAAAGCTTGAAAAAGCCTCAGATAGCCTCCTTGATATTCTTCTGAGTGACCGATCGCTTCCGGCGAAAGTTCGCCTGTACCTGGAGCTTCAAGAGATACGTCGAGGCTTCCATGATCAAGCCCGCATACGCGGTCTGCTCGCCCTGTTCGGCCGTCTCAATGATCCGATCCCCCGACGGCGCCGACCGCGCTCACGCCCCCGTAAGCGGTTGGATCCCAGACGATAAACTCAAATCAAAATCACTCTGGTAGAAGCTACTCGACTTCTTTCTCAGGCCCTCTCCTAAATTCGGAACAGCATTCAAAATGAGTAAAAGTCCTCGGGGTGGCACATCGGTGATGGCTCATCGTCTCGGCCAGGACGCCGACCACGCTCTGCCGGATGCAGATCAGTGGCGGAAGCTCGATCTGTTTCCGACCCCTCCCTGGGGGACAAGAGCGCTTTTCAAACATGTCATGCCGGCGCTCCAGCTCCCGCCGCGCATTCGCACGGTGTGGGAACCGGCCGCGGGGTTCGGCCATATGAGCTTCCCACTTTCCGAATATTCGCAGATGACGCTGGCCACAGACATCTATCCCTACGGTCCACACCTCGACGCGCAGATCGATTTTACCAAGGCCGATCCGCGTACAACGCTCGTTGATTGGGTGATTACCAATCCACCCTTCGATCATGCCTACGAGTTCCTCGAGCAGGCAATGCGGATCGCTCGCAGGGGAGTGGCGTTCCTCGTCCGCCTAGCATGGCTCGAAAGTCAGGGTCGATATAACAGCCTATGGACGCAGACCCCTCCAACTGTTGTAGCCGTGTTCACCGAACGGCTTCCTATGTGCCTTGGAGGGTGGGACCCAAAACTCTCAACGGCTACGGCCTACGCCTGGTACGTCTGGACGCGAGATGACCAGGGCCAATGGCCGCGAGTACAGAGCCAGCCATTCTTCATCCCAACGTTCCTCATTCCGCCGGGTTGCAGAGAAAGCCTTACGTTGGGGACGGACATTCTGCTCGCTGAACGGTCAGTGCCAGGATGGATTTCGCCAACGCAGCGCAAAAAACTTGAAAAGATGCAACGACAGGAGCCGTCGCTCATTGCTGCAGAGTGAATCCGTTAACCACGCGAGGAATCAACAAGTAGAAGGCAGTTGATAGCGTTTTCGGCCAATAGATCCTGCTTGCGTAAAAGACGATAATAAGACTCACAAATCGTACAGAACTTATCTGAAGATCTGGCGATCTAAACGGGTGATCTGAAACAGAGACTAATCCCCGGGAGCTATTATGATCGGACGTCTTGCCAGCCGCCGCATGTCACTTGATAAGACCCTCTCGGTAATCGGTACCGCGGGTCGCAAAGATGATGCATCCCGCATGTCTGCGTATCTTTACGAGCTGATGATGCGTGAGACATTTCGCGCCATCAATGACTTCGACATTCAGCACGGGATTTCCGGCGGCGCAGCCTGGGCCGATCATTGCGCCGTCACGGCTTTTCTTCAGGGAGCCCTTGAGAGCCTCACGCTCTACATTCCGGCAGAGTTCGACGGCCGTCGCTTCGTTCCGGATGCCAGCATCCAGTTCAATCCGGGGAAGACGTCGAACTACTATCACGACATCTTCTCCCGCGCACTGAACCGCGACACGCTTCGCGATCTGGCGGTTGCGCAGGAGCGGGGCGCCCGCTTTGTTGTGAACCCTGGCTTTAAAAACCGGAACAGCGATGTCGCAAGGTCGAGTGCGATGCTCTGTTTCACGTTCGGGACATCCGCGACCGCTGCCGTGGACTTCCGCCCGGGGGATGCCGGCTTCAGCGACAGCCGCGCCGGCGGAGTGAAGGACGGCGGATCCGCAGATACATGGACCAAGGCCACGTCGCAGGCCGTCAAACGCCACGTCAACCTCTTCAAGTTGGCCCCTGCCCTTGTAGCGTGAGTATGAGTGAGAGTTCCGCTATGACACAGACAACTGAATGGACAATCTTCTGGGCGCTGCCCCACAATGAGGGCATGCATGTCCTGTGGCACAAGGGTGAGTCCCGCATCATGTTCGCACCTGATGAGAAGACTCCAGGAAATAGCCTTTTGGCGAACCTGATCCTTGACCAGCTCAACTCCGGGACTGATCTGCCTGAGTATCACGAGAACGGCGACTGGATTGTCGATCGCCCGGAAGGGACAGGGCCTGATGATAACGGTGTCCTTATCCTTGATATCGACGGCGACGTTCGGCTTGAAATCCTCGATACAGACGATCTCGACGCCAATCTGGCTCTCGCCCAGAAGGTAGCAATGATCCTCAATTCGACGGATTTCTCGAAGCTAGCCTCTCTCCCCTTGGTTCGTATCCCTCCCACACTTCCAGCTCCCTTTGGCAAAGCGATTCCTTTTCGAAAGCACGGATAAGGCGACCGCCAACGCTATTATCAGGCGACTCCACCGACACTCTTCCGAGATCGGGGTGTCGGTAAGACAAATCCTTGTACGAGACCGCAAATCCCAGGAAGTCATTGGGGTCGGCATCCTGGGCCGGCCTGTCTCACAGATTCTGGACGATGGGCTGACCCTCGAGGTCTCCCGGACTGCTACAGACGGGACTGCCCACGCCTGCTCGGCCATCCTCGGCGCTTTGGCCAGGGAAGCACAGGCCATCAAACTCCGGGGCCGTGCCATCCTTCGCCTGACCACCTACACGCGCGTATCGGAGAGTGGAGCGTCCCTCCGGGCTGCAGGCTGGCGCCTCGACGTCCAGCACCACTCCCGGTTCATTCGCCACGGCTTAGGCGTCAAACGAGAAATCGTGCCCATTGAGCCGAAGTCCTGGTCTAACGCCTCTCGCGTCCGTCCGGAGCGATCCCTAGGCCTGCCGCGGCTCCGCTGGACTAAGTTGCTGCCAGCGGCTCACAATGACAACGCCGCCTTTGAGATGGGGCGATCGGCGGCAGCGGCCGGGGCCAAAATCTCCGCAAATCCATTCTCGTACCCGGTCTTACGATCCGATGGGATTTTGCAAACCGACTTCGTCGGAAACGATCTTTGGGAGATTTGGCGGGAGGGCTACAGAATGGTTGTGCCAGGCTGAGATCCGATGCCTAGCCGCTGTCCGGCACACCAAGCAATCGCCAACGCAAAGGCTCGCCTCCCAAACCCCGCAACCCCTTAAACGAGGATCGCAACCATGACGCATCCCAACGGGTTCATCGCCGACAACGGGACAGATAACCTCGCACCCCTCACCTGCCCAGGATGCAAGAACACCAGCCGGATCGACATCGCCGCCTTGGTTTGGGTTCGGCAGACGCCACTCGGAACTGATCCGGATGCTGCCGAAGACCGGAGCCATGACTGGGACGATGCCAGCCGGTGCATCTGCCGTTCCTGCAATCATGCTGGAACCGTAGAGGAATTCAGCAAATCGGCCTAAGCTCCTGATCTAATCCGTGGACGAGATTCCTCAAATTGATGATCCTCCTCCACAACCACGCTATCGTCCCTCTTCCTCGGATCAATCCACAGATCAAAGATGCTCAGAACTTCAATTGCTCTCACGGCGCTCGTCTTGTCCGTGACCCCGCTTATGGCCCAGTCCATTACCGGCCGGGCTAGCGTGATCGACGGCGATACCCTGGAAATTCGGGGCACTCGCATTCGCCTCCATGCTGCAGACGCCCCAGAGAGTGCCCAATCCTGTCAGGGCCCTCACGGAAACCCTTATCGCTGCGGCCAGCAGGCGGCTCTCGCATTATCCGATAAAATCGGCTCGTCGAACGTCACCTGTCGTCAGAAGGATATCGACCGCTATCAGCGCATTGTCGCCCAGTGCTCGGCCAATGGCGTTGACCTGAACGGATGGCTGGTCGAGCAGGGCTATGCTCTTGCGTACCGCCAGTACGGGACCGACTACGTCACCCAGGAGGATGCCGCTCGCAAGGCGAAGCGCGGTCTGTGGGCAGGATCCTTTACCCCGCCATGGGATTGGCGGCGTAGAGAACGCGGTGCCTCCACGCCATAGCCCTCTCGTCCGACCACCGCCCGTCCGAGCGCTGCGGCCGGCGGTTGCAAGATGAAAGGCAACATCAGCGCAAAGGGCGAGAAGATTTATCATCTGCCTAGAAGCGGCAGCTATGAGCGCACCGCTATCAACGAGGGAGCCGGCGAACGCTGGTTTTGCTCCGAAGACGAAGCCCTCGCTGCCGGCTGGCGAGCCCCGAGAGGATAAGTATCCTTTGCGTCCGCAAATCAGCAAAGGAAGCGGGCAAAGACTACAGTCTAACTCGGCATAAACCGTGCTATGATGCGGAAAAGGGCGACCGCACCTAAAAACGCGGAAATTCGTAGTTGGGGCATTAACCGTGTTGAATTTCAGGTATTCCGGGAAGGTGGCAGTAGCTGCCGTTATTCTCTCGTCCATCTCGATAGCCTCACTGGCGGTGGAAATCCGTGAGCCTAGCCCGAGCCATGTCTGGGAAGCCGCTGAGGACCAAACCTCTGCCGCACTCGGAACGCCGGACACTGACGACATCGTCCTGACCCTTGCCTGTAGCCAGAAGGGATCCATCGATGTCATATTCGCGAATTACGCGCCGATGCCAGAAGGCAAGCAGGGCGATGGCGGTCCTGCAGGTATCACGCTCCGACGCGCTGGCAAGGAAGTAAGCGTCAAAGGATCACTTGTTGAGAACGTTAGTACCGGCGAATGGGACCTGTCGGTTCAGCAGCCCGTGAGGCATGCCCTCTTCGACCTTCTCAAAGGCGACCTCATCGCTGAGATCGAGAAGGATGCTCAGTACCAAAAGCCCGGGGGACAACGAGACTGGATCTCACTTAGAGGCGCAAAGACAGTCATCGAGAAAGTCCAGGCCCGCTGCTCCGGTGCGACGCCACCGAGCGGCTCAACAATGTCCCGGAGTGCCGCCCCCAAAGAGCAGCTCACGGCCAGCCAGAGTTCGGCAGCTAAGGCTCCTGGCAATGCGGACTTCGGCCGATATGCTCTCGCCGACTCTTACCGCGGACCGGTCAAATTCCCGGACTTCAAAGGCCGGGACCGCGACGCCAGCAGCTACAGAACCAGGATCCGGGAAGGCATGAAGGATGGCGCCAACTTCGCCGGGCGCCTCGCGATGATCGAGATTGGGTGCGGCGCAGGCTGCCGCTTCGCGTACGTGGCTGATGTCTCCACGGGCCAGGTCTACAACTTCCCACTCGGAGGAGAGGACAACATGTACCTCGACCTGCACTATCGCCTGAACAGCCGCCTCGTAGTTGCTTTCTGGCAAAACAGCGGCCGCTGCATGAGGGAAGACCTGGAATGGGCCGGACAAACCCTTAAGCGCCACGGTGAAAGAGACATCGGGCCCGAGGACGTCTGCTTTCAAATACAGCAGCAATAAGCATTCATCCCAGCCGCCACTACAATCGAGCCTATCGCCATGAAGCTTCTTTTTAAATCGGCCACCGCCGTTCTTCTCCTCGCTTCTACCTCTGCACTGGCACTCTCCGATACAGATCGGGAAGCTGCCATCAAAGCTGCAAAGGCTGGGCCTGTCGGTCGCTACATTGAATGTGGCATCGAGATGGGAAGTCCCGTCGAGCTAGACGTCACGCCTATGGATCTTAACGCCGACGGTGTAGAGGAGGTGATGATTACGGCCAGCCACGAGAATGGGGGCGCGGCATGTTTCAGCCATCTTGGAATGAACAAGACCCTGATGATCAGGAACCGTAAAGGCGAGTGGATAGCCAACCTTGGGTTCGATGCTCAGGAGATCAAGGCTCTTCCTGACCGGTCTAACGGCTACCAGGATCTTGCGGTTGACCTAGCCGGGGATTGCTGGCCAGTCTGGCGGCACAACGCCACTGAGTATCACATTTACAAGCAATGCCAGAAGGGCAAGCTGGTCATCGCCTCTTCGTGGAAAGTCGGAGGCTCGCAGCCGAAGAGACTCGAAGATACCCTCGGGTGGGACACCGACGAGCTTTACATCCACAACGGCTCGGGGATGTACGTCAACATGGGTACCGGGATCATCCGGTATGCGGCTCCGAAGGAGTCGATCTCGGGAACCGTCAAGGAAGGCACTGTGCTGTTCCGTGGCGAGTTCAAGAACGCTCCTGGCCTCGAGGCGCGGGGAACGGTCAGCGGGACTGCCTACGTGTTCAAGAAGGGCTGCGAGCCGGCCCCCTATCAGGTGTCGGGAACGTACAATGCGTGGTCGGTTACGATGAAGGGGGCAGCTCCGCGTCGCGCCAAAGACTCCTGTGCAATCTTGGAGACGACTAAGACCAGCCCTCACTCCATTCTCAAATTTGAGGCCCCATCGGATTATTGAGGGGATACTAATGCGATGGACCTATCTTCCGCCCGCGGCATATTTGGCCTTTGCCGTGTTTGTCTGGGTCGACTTCACCAATACGGCACGTGATGGCTTAGCAAATCTCGGTCTGCTCCTGGCAACCTATCCCGAGGCTGCGTTTGGAGTAGCCCTCACCTGGGCTCTGGGTCAGACCGGCTTCGTGCTTATTCCCAGCGGACTGGAGTACAATACCGCGCACGCAATTTACTTCTGGCCCGCAGCTCTCGTTACAGCTTACATGCTCTATCTGGTCTGCGCTGCGCTTGCGTGGCTCTGGGGACGGGCGTTCCGTTCCCGCCAGTGAGAATCTTACTCTGGCACCGAATCCGGAGTTTCCATGTCGATCACCACCTCCCGCGGATCCTTGTCCTCCCGTAAGCCAAGGAATGAGGGGTGCCGGAGAATTCGATCCCTCGTCCATTCGGTGAACTCGACTTGCGCCAGAAGGCGCGGTTTCACCCAATGCACCTTTGCCCGCATATAGGTACCCTTCGGCAACACTGCAGTCGGTTTAGCCTGCTCAAGTTTCTGTAAGCGCCGCTGAAAATCGATCAGGAACTCGCGGGAATATCCAGTGCCGACTTTCCCCGCATAGCGGATCTCCCCTTCCGGCGAATAATAGCCGACCAACAGCGCCCCGAAACCGACACGGGATCGCTGTGGCTCGGTGTACCCGATGATGATGAACTCCTCAGCGTTGAGGCATTTGACCTTCAACCAGTCGTCGCTTCGGGTCCCTCGGTAGACCGAAGCGCGCCTTTTGGAGATGATGCCTTCCAGTCGGAGCTCGCAGGCTTTCGTGTACAGATCCTTGCCGCTTCCTACGCGATACTCGCTCACGCGGATGTTGGTCGGCGCTTTGGCAAGGATGTGGGCCAAACTACTTTTGCGTTGATCGAGCGTAAGGTCCCTGAGATCCGCCCCACCTAAGAACAAGAGGTCGAACGCAACATATACCAAGTCAGCCGTATCACCCTTCGAGAGGGCATCTTGCAGTCCTGCGAACGAACTAATGCCGTTCGCTTCCAGCTTCACGATCTCTCCATCAATGACCGTCTCATACAGTCTAAGCTCGGAGAAAGACGCTGCCAGCTCCGGAAAGCGATCAGTCCAATCTTGATTGTTTCGGGTAATAAGACGAGGCAGCGCATGATCAATCCGTGCCAACATCCGGTACCCATCGAATTTTATTTCATGGAGCCAGTCATCTCCATCCGGGGCCTCCTTCTCAAGGACGGCTAGTTCAACAGGAATACGCCCTGGAAGCGGAGCACCAGAGGCCCGTCCGAGCGTCTTGATAGTTTTGACGAAGGTACGCAGCTTGACCATTTCCTGAAACAAACAAGCTGCCCTCAAAGAGGTTCCAAAACATACCAAAAGCCGCAGGTTCCTGATCCCCTGCGGCTCTTCTTGTGACAGTCCGAACAATCCCCTCCTACCGTACAGAAGCCGGCAGGTATTTGAGAATCCCCTGAGGGGTACTGATCGTCGGCTGGTCCGTTCGATCCTCAACCTTGTATCCCAGAGAGCGGGCAAATGCAGGCGCTCCGGTCATCACGGAATCGAAGATCCGGCCATGACAAACGGCAAAGTATTGGGACATGGATACCGCATTGGCATGCCCATAGCGGATATCATCCTGCAGCGTAAGAAAGTCTACCAGATACTTCCCTTCGAACGGAGACACCACCGCAGGCATTTGCTTCGAGCAAAACACATACGTGGCGCCCGCTACCGGCAAGCGAGATTTCTTCCTTGGCGACTGCATCGAATAAGACCAGCTCTCTCCTTCGACACGGAACAGCACACCGGCCGAGTGGAAAAGGACGGGCTCCGAGTACTCGATTGTCGGAGTGATGCACTCGCCCATCTGGCACCAGTCGGGCAGAGGCTTCGCACTAGGTTTCCCTTGGAGACCGCTAGCCGGCTGAGCGGCCGTCCCAGCCGCGAGGATAACAAGCGCGAATGATGTCAGAACGAGTCTCATGACAATCCTTTGTACCCTTTTCGGAGTTCTGAACTGATCAATCTCAAGCGAGTCCAAGGCTTTTTACGGCCTCAACAAGTTCCGGATGCATTTCAAAGAGCATATGACCACTCTCCGGATCCTTGTGTTCCAGTTCCCTCACCAAGGCACTCATAAAGAACTCCGAACCATCCTTGTACCGATCGAATTCCAGACCGATAGTCCTGCCGACCTCAGCTCCCAACGCCCCATAATGGGCATTTGCTCCTTCATAACTGTCCCATCCGGCCGCAGCGGCTAATTCGGTCGCAGTCAAAGGCCGAGCCGCATTAGCCCTCAGCATCTTCTCCTCGTGCGGCCGCGGAGGATTGGCCTTAAAGTACCGGATGTACTCCTGGGTCGTGCCGACCCTAGGGCTACGGCGCTCCTTGGCTTCACCGGCCCTCTGAGAATCGATGAAGGCTCGGCCCTTCAATCGAGCTTCCTCCAGCGTTGCGCCATCAACGATCGTCAATCGCTCCCGTCCCAGGAAAACCGCAACTTCCGGCCGCCCCCGTAGGGTTGAGCCCTTGAGGATGTGCCCATTGTACTTCTCCTCCATTCCGACCCCCAGCTTGTTCGAAACAACCACTCAATCCCCAGCGTCACCTCCGCTCAAGAGCAGCGAACCCGACGCCAAAAGGATAAACGCAATGAACCTTATTTCTTGCACCCTGACAGGCGTGGATCAACAGACAGATCTGTCCAAGCTCATCGATCTGTCCTGCCGGTTTCCCCAGGCTGAGTTTGCGATCCTCTTTTCCCCCGAGCGCTCGGGACGCCAGCACCGGTTTCCGGCCTTCCAATCTATCCTAACCATGTTAGACGCCGGTCCTGTCCGCTGGGCCATTCATCTGTGCGGCGCGGCGGTGCCAACTTTCATTCGAGCAGCGAACTCGGAAAATCGGGAATTCCAGGATGAGGCGGCATTTCACCTCGCCAGCCATCCAGCTGTTTCCCGAATCCAACTGAACTTTGCATTTCGACGGGCGAAGTTTTCCCTTCGTGATCTGGACCAGGCGATACGATCCCTCTCGAAACCCGTGATTACGCAGGAGCATGGCGCTAATCAAGGGGTTGCCCTCGCCATCGGGGCCCCCAACCACCAGGTGCTCTTCGACGCTTCGGGAGGGCGCGGGATCGAGGCATCCGAATGGTTACCGCCCCTTGAAGGTAAAATCTGCGGTTTCGCCGGCGGCCTGGGCCCGGAAACGCTCTCAAGTACGCTCCCAGCCATCAAACGGGCTTCCGCTGGGCAGCCATTCTGGATCGATATGGAAACCCGCATTCGGAACGAGAAGGATTGGCTCGATCTGGATGCATGTGAAAGCGTATTGCAGATTACCCAGAGGACCTAGCAGAGCGGATCTAGTCACAAGGAGATGCCAAAGATTCGAAAGGCGGCGGTCACTGTCACCGCCGCCTATTTTCATAAGAGCCTCGGCAATCCCGGGCGTCAGTTAGATGCTTCAACCGCTCTCCCAGATTGGATCAAGACGTCGTCCATCCCTGGCCCGAACCACTTGTCTTTGATCCCCTCAAGGATGTTCGAATAATCGTCAGTCCAGGGGGACCGGGCATAGTCTGGACGGATCAGTTTCCATGTCCGGGCGATGTCTCCCATGTCCTCTGCCCTGTGGCCGATTGCGAGCGTAACACTTGCTCCTGTTGCCTCACCGCTGGCCTGTGTCGCACCGGCATAGGTGACTAGGCCCGCCTCGGCCGCAGCGCGTGCAACGATTGCTCGTAGATCGAGGTGCCGGTTGGAAATGTGCATCACCATGACCCCGTTCCGGCTCATTCGATCCAAATATGCGCGTATTGCCTCGACAGTGATTAGGTGAGCCGGAATCGAATCCGACGAAAAGGCGTCCAGAAAGATCAGGTCAAACGGATCTGGCTCTCTCTGCAGAGTAAGCCTTGCATCGCCATGGACGATCCTCGGATTGGGCGCACATCTTGCCATGAACGTGAACTGCGATGGATCCGTCGCAATTCCGGTCACCACTGGATCAATCTCGAAGAAGGTCCAATCCTCTCCACCCTTAACCGAACAGGCGATGCTGCCGCTTCCCAGTCCGACCGCGGCAACCCGATTGAGACGTCCCCCCTGGGCACGGCGAACAGCCTCGATCCCAAGCACGTTCGATCCGGCCGACGCGTAATAGGTCAAGGGTTCGGGCCGGCCGGTTACCGGCATGCCTTCCGCAGTCCGAAGCCTCATTGCGCCATGGATCGTGCTGCCATGGCGGATGTACCGGAACTGCCCGTCCGGAGACTCATAGACCTTATTGACGCCGAAGAATGACCGGTATGAGGTTGTCCCGACCACCAGATCAGAGAAAACCGTTACGGTGAGGGCGCAGGCAGCTCCAACAACGACTGTGCCGACGGTCTTTCTCCAGGTGATGATCAGGAGGATGATCAGCAACACCCCTGTGATGAACAGGATCGTTTCGCTCAGCCGCTCGACCGAGACGATCACAACGCCACATCCCACCAGCAGAATAGCCGCAACGAGGCCCGGATAAGCGTCCTTGGAGGTGAAATCCTTTCGTGTGACCTTCCGTCCGACAAAGAGGGCCGCCACCAGGAGGATCGGGTATTCGAGAACCCCAGAAAACAGGAATGGCGCCAGCAGGCCGCTGAACACGCCGCCCAGCACCCCGCCGGCGGACATCCACACATAGAACGAGGTCAGGTTCTGGGCCGTGGGGCGACGCTCGTAAAGAGCTCGATGAGCGATCAGAGCGCTGATGAAGAAAACCCCTAGATGCAGCACTGTTAGGGCCAGTGTCTCCGCCCCTTTCAGCAGCATCAGGAATACGAATGCGATGCCCCAGACCTGAACTGCTTTCAACTTTCCCGACGAGGCAAACGACCTCTCGCGGAACGTCATGATGAAGGTCAGCAGGAACAGGGCCAAGGGGAGGACCCATAGGAAAGGGGCAGAAGCCACATCAGTTGCAATATGGGCCGTGACAGCAACCAGCAGACCAGACGGCACTAGGGCAATGGCCATCCATCCGAGACGGTCTGACCATTGCACTGGGGCTTCCTCAAGCTCATCCGCGGCGACACTGCCGGTCATCGCTCGACCCCGCCGGATCAGGAAGAAGCCGCAAAGTGTGACGCCCGTTGCCAACAAGCCGTATAGCGATGCCCATAGAAGGCTTTGTTCCCCCAGCCGCAGCCATGGCTCGATTAGGAGGGGATAAGACAGGAGAGCGAGGAACGATCCTGCATTCGAGGCGGCATACAGAAAATACGGATCCGAAGATTGCTTGTCCCCGACTTGGCCAAACCACGCCTGGAGCAACGGGCCATTTGCCGACAAGGCGAAGAACGGCAGTCCGACCGACGCAGCGAACACGCCCAACAGCCAGAACGCGGTCGCTCCAGACGGCTCTGGATTCCCAACTGCAATGACCGTGATAGGCAGCCCTGCCATAGCTAGGGCCAGCAATGCCACATGGATCGCAATAGCAACGCCCCGGCGCATCCGCGTGACCAGCAGGTTCGCATACGCATAGCCCGCCAGCAGCAGCGCCTGAAAGAAGACCATAGCGACCGACCAGACCGACGGAGAACCGCCCAAGATGGGGAGCACCATCTTGGTGAACATCGGCTGCACACCGAAGAGCAGGAAGGCAGACAGGAAAATGGTGGCGGCAAAAAGAGGAAGCATTGTCGAAGCGTCCGCGTGGGTGGAATTGGGCTTATCAAGAAAAAGGCCGAGCGTTATGCCCGGCCTCCCCTCATCATCATGCAATGCTGGCAGCTCACCATTTGAAGTTCAGGCCGGCGCGAACGACGTTGCCCGTGTTGTCGCTGCGCACGTGGTAATCGGCGGCCTCACCTGCGGCGCCGACATCATACTTTGACGTGCCGAGATTGTAGTAGAGATACTCGAATTTGCCCGTCAGATTGTTCGTGATCGCGTATTCGGTGCCCGCGCCGACGGTATAGCCAGTGCGGGTTTCGTCACCGTTCCCGCTGATGGGCTCCAGAGGGGTCACGATGCCACCCGTGGTCACGGTGCCCTCAACGCGAGCGCGGTTTTGCACGTCGCCGAAGGCTAAGCCGCCGGTTCCATAGACAAAGAACCGATCGGCTGCCACGCCAACGCGGCCGCGCACGGTGCCCAGCCACTCAAGGCTGTTCAGGACTGTCACGGTTCCGTTGGCGGTGTATGTCGCGCCCTCGACCGTGCGGGGCATGTTCAGAGCCTTCACGTCGTCGAGATAGCTGATGTCTCCTTCGACGCCGAAAACCAACAGTCCAGTCTGCCAGTTATAACCAGCCTGGGCACCGCCAATGAAGGTTTGAAAATCGTCCTTCGGGCGAACCCAGCCGCCGAGCTCTGAGACAACGGTATCGCTGCCGAAGTGACCCTGCCTCTCGCCATAAGCCAGCCCGACGTTGCCGCCGACATACGCACCGGTCCAGACGAAGCCCGGCTTCAGGCCCTGAACCGCGGACGGCAGAATGGACGAAAACGAAGGCGCAGAAAGATCAGCAGCGATCGAAGAGGTGCTGGCAAGAGCCAGCGCTGCGGCAGCAAGGAAACCCTTCAGATGATTGTTCATGATTTGCGAAACTCCTGGTGTTCGATAGGCCGCTGTTATCCGATCGCCCCGGCTCTGTCTGCAATAAATAGTCATGATACGAATTAAAATGCGGGAAACCTCATCGGCTTGGCTAAGGCCCGCACGTCCTCCCTGACGACGTATCCGAACTTGGACGAATCCTCTCCAAAACCCCTGAATTTCCAAGGAATTGAACTCGCGCCAGGAGGCGCACCCATGGAGACATTTACAGTCACCGTCGCCTTCTATGATGCCTGGAGGGTCCAGACACTCGTCACGAAGGCAGAAACTCCCCTAAAGGCAGGCGAGAGCGCCATTCGCCTCGCCGATGGGCGGCGGGTTGATCGCTACAAACTCGAATCGTGGGATCCGAGTGCCAGCTTCATTGCCGGCATCCGGCCTGGCGGGAAACTCTCGGACAATAGGTGTGACTTGGATCCGGTCCTCGAAGGACCCATTCCTTTTCGCCTGTCCGAGGAGTTTGTCACCGGAAGCCCTTGCTCACGTGAGACAGCGCAAGGCTTGGTCGAGACCCTGTTGATGCTGCGACTTTGGGCTGCCGATCAGATCGGTGGTGCTGCGAGATGCGCTCGCCTGACCGCTGACCATCCGATCAAACGAGCCTCGAGAGCACTCCAGGCCGCCAAACGAGAAGGGCTGACCCCGTGAGCATGACTGCAACTCAGGCTACTGGCGTTTTCGCCGTCAGTTCTGGTTCGAAATTACTCGGGTTCCAGCTTGCCGATCAGTCCGGACACAACATTCAGGGCGACGACGAGGACCCTCTCAACCTCATGTCATTTCAGATCATGACACCCGCCTATGCGGTTGCCGCCATGGCAAAACTTGGAGGCGATCCCCGGTATCTCCTGATGCCGATCTTCGAGGGAGACATCGAAGAGCCCCGCCTCATCGGCCTTAGCGACAAGGAGACCAGCCAGTGACCAAACTCTTGAACCTTGACGAAATGCTCGACTGCGCCAAGGAAATCGGCCTTCCGAACGCTGATCTCTGGGCAGGTCAACTCGAAACCATCGGTTCGACCATGGCCGCCGCGATTGCCGACAAACTCGGCGTTATTGCAGGGGACGCCTCCGCCGAGGGAGTAGCATTCGCCGGCACCTGTGCTCCGTTCAATCCTGCCTTCGAGGGACAGCCCTGTCCTGACGCGTTGGATCAGTTTGATCCGGAGGGCGACTGGGATTCCGAAGCGGCAAGCAACCGGGAGGACGCCGCAGATGCATGAAAACGACCTCAACAATGCCCGCGCGGTTCTGAAAGCTGCCGGCTTCTCCAATTACCACAACTATCCGCCTTATGAGGATTTCGACCACTGGCTCAACAACGATCACGCCGTGGTCATCACGATCAACCGAGAGGAAGGCGCGTTCTACGCCCTATACCGGGCAACCAGGGTTCCAGGTGGCGAGATTGAGACGTCCCCGAACCCGGTCCTGAGCGGCACCCTAGAATCTCTGACCGCCGAGAAGATCGCTGAAATTGTCAGAAGTTTCGACACGGCACTCGTTTTCCCGCCTGAGTCCTCCCCCGCTCCAAAGAGCGATCGGCCGAAGCCTCAAAGGGTGGACCTTATGAAGGGAGCCCGGTACCGGGTTGCCAAAG
The DNA here is from genome assembly GCF_055792825.1 of Microvirga sp. GN3. NCBI lineage: Bacteria > Pseudomonadati > Pseudomonadota > Alphaproteobacteria > Hyphomicrobiales > Methylobacteriaceae > Microvirga > Microvirga sp. GN3. Next base: position 27,692 of record NZ_JBVVAK010000003.1, on the reverse strand, counting down.
TAGGGTCCCGTTTGGGCCGCTGGGAACCGCATCCAAGCGGAGGCATGATTATGAAACGGGTCGAGTTGCCCGTTGGCGCCGAAATCACCTTCGTCGGGCAGAGCCAGGGTCCCGGATCCGACCCGGGATATGTGCAAACCTTCTCGCACGGTGACGAGATCGGCGACTTTTGGCCGACCACGGTGATGGGCCTCGGCATTGAGGCGGTTTGGCTTGAGGCGATCGGAAGGGATGTTCAGTAGGTAGATCTACCTCTTGCGCGCAGCAGAAATCCCTTGTCCACTGATTGCTGCTTGCCGGCCCTCGACAATCCGCATGAGGTCTTCAATAAGCTCGCTGCAGTCGGTTTAATTCGCATCATCACAATCAAAGGCGTAAATATGAAGTTGAAGTTTGGCCTCGCTTTAGCAGCGCTCACCTTCGCGGTCTCTCCTGCTATGGCAAGAGATCCGTTCGCAGGTGGATACTCGGGGAATGACGGTGTCTGCGCCAGAAATATAAACTGCGAACTGGTTATTGATCCCGTCGCCGGCGGGAAGGCTTATACCGTCGAGTTTAGCGCTGAGCAGCAGGGACGTAGTCCCGACGGCCTCATCACGCGGAAAGACCTTTGTACGGTCACCGCTCGGCTGACCAAAGATGGCAAACAGCTTAAAGGTACTTTCCCCGGTGGCCACACGGTCGAGATTGCATTGTCAGGTGGCGGGGCCGTCGCAGTGAGCAAGAACTCGGCCAATCCATGCGGCTTGCCATTCTCGATCAGCGGCAAATACGAAGCCTTTGGGGATTGAACCCGACACGATCGTCCGGCTTTACTGCAGTAGATCAATACACCGTAAGCGGCGAGGAGTATCAAGCTACTCCTCGCCCTTTCTTTTTCCGCTGAGTTGAGTGTTCCTCAGCGAAGGTCTGCATCTCCCGAAGCCCTGATTGGCTGAGAGCGACAATTCAAAACCCCAGGAAATCTCCATGACCGACCCTGTGTTCAAACCAGCGGTGGAATACCCGCTGCGCGCCTTTTTGGACCTGTCCACCGCGCACCTTCGGCCAGAAACGCTTGCACATCTGAATACGCTTGAGAACGACGATCTGCCGTTCTCGGGCGGCGTCACCCAGCATGGCTGGCTGGTCTATGCCCCGCACGAGGCTGACCTAGAGGCTTATCCCAAATGCCCGCCAGAGATCGTCGACGCCATGAAGAAGGCCCGTGAGCTCGGCGCCGATTACGTTCTCTATGACAACGAGGCTGATCCGGACCCGAACGTGCTCCCTGTTTTCGAGCACTGATCCGTCCCACTCCTTTTTCGACTGAGGTGTTTCCATGACGCCCCAATCTGTCCAATCCGCCGCAGACGCACTGGCGCAGCGCGGAGCTATCATTGCTCTTCACGACGAGATCGCCGCATCGCTCACCATCGGTTCACGGGTGCAGATATTCACCCCCGATGCGGCCAATCAGACGTGTGAGCTCGTGATTGAGACCGGCGATGATCTCGACGCCGTGTTCAATGCCCTGCGGGGGAGATTCCAGAACCGGCTGCGATCCGTGGATGAGCGCCTCCATGATCTTGGCGTCGACACCTCTCAACTCTCCACCATCGACTGAGCCACGTGACGCCAGGAGCTATAAACCATGTTCCAAGAACACATCGCCGGACGGACCGACAACCCCTTCCTCTCCATGCGTGCCAAGCTCCATGATCGGCTCGGGCCTCAGGGGCGCGAGACGGTCCGAGCAATGGCCACTCAGGGGATTTTTGATGCCACGCCGTCAAGCGGCGACAATCCCTGGGTGGAGTTTCAGCACGAGGGATACAAGTTCCGGGTCCGGACCCTCGGAGACGATCTGGAAGTCGAACTGATCGGGGAACCGACCCTCAATGAAGCCCTGGCTGTTCGGGGGCTCTCGCACAAGCGGGATGGGCTGACGAACGCCGATGGGCGCCACACGATCAAGGACAGTTTAGGCACCATCATCGGCCGCTACACGGCCACCGAAGCATGGGCTCAGGTGATCAACGACACCAAGCGCCCCCTGCCTGACTTCGACCCGTCCAAAGTCCGCATTGAGCGACACCGGATGAGCGTCACTCAGGGCGAGACCTCGGTATTTTACGACGAACGGTTGCTCAATCGCTACGGTGACGAGATCAGGCTGCTCGACAAGGATGCCACTCCTCCAGCCGGGGCCCACGTCATTGCAGGCTATTGCGGCTATGGCGATCAGGATTGGATCGATACAGCTCGGCGCGTCGTCACGCGAGGCTCCTGGTAAGGGGCCCAGCCCCTTCCCTCCTGCATACCAGGCTCGCGATGTCCCGAAATCTCGCAACCCTCCTCCAAACGACTTTCGACTTCGACGTCTTCGTCGCTGAACCCGTGGTGGTCGCTCCTCCTGCGATCCAGCCTCTAATCATCGGCGCCGGCCTCACGACGCCTCCCCGGCCCGACAACGACAACCAAGTTGGTTCCACCGCTGACACTTTGCTGCAGGTTCTCAAGCAGAAACTCGTGATCTTTGCGTCCGGCATGAGCCGCATTAGCGACCTGGATGCTGGGACCTTCGCTTGGAATAGTCTCAGATCTCGCGGGATTGGTGTTGAGGCTGGAGAATTGTCGAGAACCGCTATCGAGGCGATTGCCGAGGCCGTCGTCCTCAACAAGACCCAGATCTTCGTCGATTCCGGAGCGTTCAGCGAATTCAAACGCAGCCTTCGTAATCCGTCCCAACCGAAGGGAATCGTCCATGACCTTTTCGCGGACGAGACGGAGAAGTTGCTAGCTTCCTGCCGGACGATCGATTTCCAAAGATGTTGGCTACGATATGAGGCCATCAAGGCAACCATCGCCTACTACCTCAACGGCGATAGCGGCATCGAGGGGTCAGCCACCCCGGACCATCCGGGCTACCCTCGGCCGCTGTTCGTGATGCCCGACGTTGTCGGCGACCAGGCCGCAAGCCTTGCCCTTATCGAACGCTATCGGGCATGGATCTTGGAAGAGATTGAGCAGAACCAATCCAAGCCGATCATTCCGATCCAGGTTGGGGCGCTGACCCTGTCGCAGGCGTTTGCCCGCGTCGTCGCTGTTCTGCAAACTGATGAATTCATAACCGGGATACCCTCGAATGAGCGGGCGATGACCCCCGACCAACTCCGCGAGTTCATTCGTGAAACCCGTCCCAGCCGCCTGCACTTTCTGGGGGCAGCGTCCTCTAAGACCCTAGACCCGAAGCTCAAGATCATCGCTGGGGCCGGCCATGAGCCGACGCATCTGAGCGCCGATGCCAACATCTGCCGTTCGTCTGTGTATGGGAAAGGCATCGACAAGAACCGCTTCCGTGCCATCGTGGAAACGCTCTACCGGCGCTCGGTGGAAGCACAGCAGGCCGCTGGCGAGCCCCCGGGATGGCGTAAGGCGAAACCCGGGGACCGGCTGCCCGATGGGACACGCCTCGTCCTGAAAGGGCTCAAATGTAGCCTTCAGGCCAAGCAAGTTGCCTCTCAGCACCAGGGCGGCCGGGTCATTCCGACGGCCCTCTCCGGTTCGCGGTCACGGCCTCGTAGTTAGTTCTTCCCCTATCATCGATACGGATCGTTAAATGCCTCGAAACTCCTTGGGCGCCAGCCAGATGGCGTTCGACTTCGATGCCTTGTTCGCCCCACAGCCAACGATGCCCGAGGCTGTGAAAGAAGCAGTCAAGGATGCAGTGTTTGCCTACAGGAAGCCGATCGAGGCTCCTTCCGGAGATGCTCAATCCAAACCCTGGGCCGACCGCCTGGAAGGTGTCGAGGACAAGACCCCGCGGATTCTCGAAATCGACGGCATCCGGGCCATCTGCACTCCCGACCGTTGGATGTGCTTCTACGCCATCGACCCAGGCAAGCCGTTCATCAGCGAAACCGGCTTCATGTCCGGCTGCAGCAGCCGCAAGGGATCTTCAGAGGAAACCTTCCTGGCCCTGCTGACAGAGCGCCGGAAACAGCACAAGGGCAAGTTGCCGATCCCGGCGACCACCTATCGGCTACCCGAGCCCGGAGAAGACGGTCCGCAGCCGGCCACTGGTGCGCTCCTCGCGCTTCAGAAGCTTAAGACCGATCCATACAACGCGGCTCTGCTCATCGAAGGCAACGGCCAATGGGGCGACGGCAAATGTTCAGAGCATGGAAAGCCGGACCTCCTGAAGGAGCGCACCCTAGGCCTTGTGCCAAACGGCTTCGATATTGAGGTCGATGCAAAAGGGCACGGCTTCGCCCTCATCGCTCCGAACGGCCGCCGGTGGCCGGAAGCAGGGTCCTACTTCCCTGCCCTGCATAACATCCGGTGCGCCGTCACACGCCAGGCCCGCGACGATGCGGAAACCGGAGCCCCCTTCTTCTACGAAACCCTTTCGCAAGCAGTTGGAACGACAGGTTAACGACGCGTCTGCCCAGCAGTTCGGCTCCCGCACCGACGAGCGGCCGGTGTGGTAAGCAAAGGGTTATCGAGCCAACTCGAGCCGACCAAGAGGGCTGTCATCGAGAGATGACGGCCCTTTTGCTTGGCGCAATCCCAATCCGGAAAACCCCAGAAACATCAATCGAGGACGCCTGAAATGACCCAGGAACTGCCCGACGCCTTCGGGTTCAAGAAAGACGACGTGGTTCAGATGCTGGTCGAAACCAGCGGCTTGGACGCCGACGATAACGAGCTCACGTTCCCGATCGGCGCGGTGGCGATCGTTGATCGCATTGAGCGCCTCGAGGGATCTCAGGGGATCGCATTGACCCTCGCCATCGAGGGCAAGATCGTCAACGTGTTCGACGAGGGTGATGGGCTCCCGGCCAAGAAGTTCTTCGAGCCGGTTCTGACTGACAATGACAGAACCAAACGTCCATTCACGCTTACCGACGTGAAGGATGCCGACACCTATACCCACGCCGCCTTCGTCCACGGTGAGGATTCCGAAGGTGACCATGAGGTGGGAGACCTGCAGGACCTGTTCCGCGCCGCATGGGGTCTCATGACGGAGGAGCAGAAGGTCGAGTTCCTTTTCACGGACCAGACAAAGGCCGTTCTGTCGTCGGCTGGTATTCTCGCCGACTGATCCATCCTCAACCGCTTAGAAGAGGGAAATCATGAACCGCGGTCGCCCCACCCGGGCTCAGATAACGTCGATCCACCAACTGTTCCAGCGCTCACCGGACGGCAGCCCAACTTATCGGGAATTTCGGAAGCGATTCCGCCACCTTTCCTTTGACAACATATTCGGTGGCACTTGGCATGGGATGTTCATCGGCATCGAAACCGATGGATACCGACATTCTTGAATCCGTATCCAGCCCGTTGCTTAACCCACGGGCCTGGTCCGATTGAGATGCACGCTCACAACGCGCGCATCTCAATCGCTTATCGGATTACTTGCTCAGGAAAGTCTGCAAGCCCGCAAGATCGTCGGTATTGATCTTGTCGACGCCTGCCGCCTTCAGCTCTTTCCAGATTGCCTCACGCTGTGGACCTGGCTGGTCAGGTGTCGCCCAGAACCGGATGGTCCAACCCTTGCCATGGGCCGTTTTGACAATGTCCTGCAATTTCGCCCTCTCGGCCGAGGGCATCTCGCCCTCGCCCTTCCAGGTGAAAACCTTGGTCCAGTTATCGCTCAGGAGCGGCATGAAGGATGCGGGCATGTCGGAGGTCAGATCCGGCATCCGACCATCATACCCGGCAAAGCGAACTTTCTCAGAGAGCATGTAGTCTTTCGGGCGGTTGCCAGACACGACCGCGGTGACGGCTCCGGCCTGAACCTTGCCGTCCCGAACAACCGTCAGAATGTCCGCATATTTGGATAGCACCTCGGCCAAAGCTTTATAGGTCGGCTCACCGTCGGTTTTGATATCGATCAGGAGCGTAAACCCCTCACTCCCAGGATAGACCCTGCCACCATTCTCAGTGATGCGCTTCTTCAGAGGGTCCAGGTATAGCGCCTCCAGGGTTCTCTCAGGCTTGATATGGGCCTCTTCATGCGCCACCAGCAGCTTGCCATCCACAAACCAAATGTCGGCTTCCACCCCGGTGAAGCCATGGTCGAGGGCATCGAGGAGCGGCCGCTGATGCTCATAGTCATTGTGAGCATGAGCTTGAGCAAGAGGCTTCACGTCGGCAGCAGAGACCATCGCCGGCGCAAAGGCCAGGACAACGGCCAGGAACAGGGTCTTCATGTTTCCTCCAGTCGTTTCATCTGCTTGTTAGGGGCTGGTCTTCCAAGGGCCGGTGACACACTGATGACGGCACAGTCCTTAGCCGGATCATACCCTGATCTAGGAAGTAGGTCCGGGCCGGTGCGAGGCAACTCCGCCGATCTTCCGCCATTTACTATCCTTCCGCCACTTTGTTGCCACGGTTACCTTGCCCAACTAGCCTCCTTCGCGTGATCGATCGGTCACCGGAGGGCGGAGCAGGACGTTCCGCCGGAGGGGAACTACTAGGGACTAGAGACAAGAATGGCGACTGGGACGGTTAAGTGGTTTAACGAAACCAAGGGCTACGGCTTCATCCAGCCGGATAACGGCGGCAAGGACGTGTTCGTTCATATTTCAGCCGTGGAGCGCGCAGGCCTCCGCGGTCTGACGGATGGTCAGAAGATCTCCTACGAGGTCGAACAGGACCGTCGCTCGGGGAAAGAGTCCGCGACCAACCTGCAGCAGGTCTAAGACCTCTTAAAATTGCGGATTGATCCGCCGCAACGATAAGCCGCTCCATTTCGGGGCGGCTTTTTTGTTGTGCCCGCCAAACTGGAGAACCCCATGACAGAGACATCGCCCCCTGACTTCCTAAGCGACGATCGCTTCATCAGCGAGCACCGTAGAGTCTTCGTGATGTTTATGGGCCGCGACGGCTACCCGCAGGAAATGTCGACTGAGGAGTTCCCTCGTCTCCGTGAGACCGTCAAACTCGATGCCTGCCCGAAGGCCTATCTGCGCCTGCAGCGTATCGGATCCCGCTTCGCTCTCGACCGGCGCAAGAAAATCGAGATCGTGGAAATCTACCATAAGGCCGGAGAGCATGCGTACTACGGCTACTGCAAGGCCAACGGCATCAACCCCCTGTGATTGGATAATCAGCAAGTAGGGGGTTACAAGCGGAGACGCTTGACTAGGATTAGAGTCCAATCGCTGCCACCTGGAAAGGAGACGCCGTGACCTCTCGCCTGATGGAGATGTTGGACCGGGATGCCGCATTCATGAGAGCCAAGATGGCAGAGGTCATGCCGGCGGCCACCAGCGAAGAGCAGCGGGCCCGCGAATTGATGATCTTGCTCCACACCGCCCTGTTCGTAATCCAGCGCGACGAAATCAGCTCCGCCGAGGATTTGCGCGAGTTCGCCGGTCAGATGCTCGACAGAACCCGCATCACCAAGCAGTAGCCGACCAAATTATCCTGTGAGTTCCCTGAGGTTTAACGCGGCAGGAAGCCGCCGGTAACTCCGCTCAGCTATCGAAATGGCTGATGATCATGGCGATGGACGCCGTTGGACGCGGGAAAGGGAATGTTCCGATACCTCTGGAGGCATAAGGCATTCAGCGCTGTACTGCTCTTCCTATTCGGGGCCGGACTGTATCTGAAGCCAGTCGCTGCTTGGTCTGGCCTTGCACTGCTGCTCTTCTTGCGTCTGACGAAGGTCCACTCTCTTCTGCTGACCTATGATCTGACGGACCGGGCTGCCTTGAAGCATGTTCGGACGCTGGCAACCAAGCGCGCTCATATGCTCGCGCCGGACGAATATGGGAACATCTCCGAGGACACCTGGGACAAGCACCTCAACTCCTTCATCAAGAAGACGCTTCTACCAGAGTTTCAACGCAGGAAGCTCGATCATCTCCTGGCCAAGGATCCGAAACGGTCCGTTGCTCGCCTGAGAACCCGGATAAACCGGATCATCGACCAGCACCAGCCGGCCGAGCCATCGGTTGAATTTGACGACGCGATGACCGGCAGGGAGTTTGAGCTCTACTGCCGGGACGTCCTCGAGGGGTCCGGCTGGCGTGCTTCGCTTACGCCGGGATCGGGCGACCAGGGCGCCGACATCATCGCGGAGAAGGAGAACCGGCGGGTTGTGATTCAGTGCAAGTTCTACAACGGCACGGTCGGGAACAAGGCCGTTCAGGAAGCCTATGCCGCCGCGGCGTTTCAAGATGCCCCTTATGCTGTGGTGGTCACGAACTCAGTTTTTACCAAGTCGGCCCACCAGCTCGCGCACAAGAACGGCGTGCTGCTGATGCATCATACCGATCTGCCGCGGCTCGAACTAATCGTCATCAGCGGCGCAGGCTCCCGCTGATATAAGACTCCATTTAGTCGCCTGAGACCTTGAGGAAATCGTCAATCGACAACTGCGCCGGATTGGCCGACTTTGCCTTCGGCTTCTTTGGGGCTTCCTCAGCACCCGCAGCCATAGGCTGCTTACGCGGGATCGGCGTGTCTTCCGACTGCATGCGCTTCATCCGGGCCTTCGCCTTGTCACGGGCTTGGGCCTCCTCAGACTGCGGGTCTTCGTTCAACCATTTCCCGCGCCGGATAACTTCGTTCACGCGCCCTTGGTTAACCCCAAGCTGGAAGGCGATCTCCTGCTGGGTCATGTCAGTGGTGTTGTGAAGCTCGAGGACTTTGCGGGCGAGTTCGGGCGTCATCTTGCGCCCGGATACTCGACGGGCCGGAGCGATCGATCGGGTCTTCTTCTCCTCCTTGCGCATCTTCTCCAAGATGGCCAAGGCCATGTTCATGCCTTGGGCGCGCAGGGCTTCTTCGAATTGCTTCAGCGTAGCCAAAAGAGAGACTCCTGAACTCCTGCCCCGATGCACGCACACCGGTTCAGACTGACTTTTGAACGACGAAGAGGTGATGAGACGTCCCGCCAGCCCCGCACGGCCATTGGACAGGTCAGCCGAATTAAGCTGACCGGAAATAGAATGAGTCCATGATTCGAGTTTTTCAAGCTCGGCTATTCGAATTGGTTGTTGATTTGTTCCTTGTGCCGCTTCGTCGCCTCGTTCGCAGCCCGATAATTCAACCTTAGGGCGGTATTGACCTGGCAATTTCTGATACCCGCGACGCCCCTGCAACTTTTGATTAAGGATCCCCAGCTTCTACTGAGAGGGCCCGCAACAGGCCCTTGCAATTGAGAAGGTCGGATGAATAATAGGGAAGCGGCTCTGGCAGCCGCTGACGCCGGAACGGGTCTCCCGTAAGTGGCAGAACCCCGGGTGCGGGGGCCAGACGAAGTCTCATCTGCTTTTGTCCTCTGAACAGGTTCAACCTTGGTTCGGAGCACATTCTCCCTCGGGCAATCCGGCACCCGTGGTTTCGTGTTCCGATCCGATCAACCTTTCGGAGGCTCTAATGAGCACGTCATCCCGTTCCGCCGGCCAGTTTCGTGTCCCGTCTAAGGACGATTTTAGCATTCGCTCCAAACACCTGTCCTGGCTTCTGGGCTTGCCTCTCCAAGAGTGCCAAGAATTGCTGGCGAGGAGCTACGGGTTTCCCGACCTACACTCGCTTCAGCAGGATCTCGCCCAGGCTAAGAAAAATCCAGCTGCCTATCCGTGCGGTCCCTATGATGATGAAGTGAACGCCGCCTTCTTTAGCCTGCCTAGTCAGGAAGTCGATCCCAGAGCAAAGAACGTCAGCGGAGTTGAACGCGACAACCGACTCCTTCATCTCGTCGCTGAACACGGCGGTGGATCTCTTAAATCGATGCCGCTTCGGTTCTGGGATGTAAGGGAGATCGGGCTCTTCGCTCGCCCGGATCAGCATCGAATTCTGTTTAAGCGAGTAAAGGCAAAGTACGAGATTCTTACGAGTTCAGGGCGCCAAGCTATCACGAAGCTACCGAGCGACTATGCCCATAGGGGCGAAGCGCTCGGAGAGCATAAGGCAATCTTCGAATTCACAACGCTGGGACGTGCGGTGAAGGACGCTCTTGAGCAAATCGAGCTATCGTTCACGGAACGGAACGAACTTGATCCGGTCGAGTTTGAGGAGAAGCTGGATGGCCTCGCGAAACAGCACCCGAGCAATCCATGGGTCTTTGCATCATACGTTCTGCATCTTGCACAACCCTACTGGCAAAGCGATTGGGAAGCCCATGAACGCAATGTACAGCGGGCTTTCTCGGGCGCTCATCCCCGTGACCCCCGCTTTGTCGAAGTTGCCCCCGAGCTCGCGCAAGTTCTTTTGCCCAAGGCCAAGAAAGCGATCCAGCTCTTTGAAGACCTCCTTCGCAAGTCAGAGAGGCCAGCCGAACCTGAAGCAATGAGCAGCTCCCATATGCGCTTCGGCACAGACAGTGCCACTTACGCCATGACACTGTACTGGAGTGCGAAGATTGCACTCAACGCGGGAAACGTGACTCTCGCAACACGATGGTTCAACAAATGTGTCCGTTCGAAGCAGCACGAATATAGCGCTCAGTTGTTTCTGGCGATCCTCCACCTCAACAGTGGAAAAGGTCCTGTTCGCGCCCTATTCGGAGCCAGCGACCCAAACCCTTGGCCGCTCCTATCCCGAGTTGCTGACCACCTTCGAAACGAGAACTATACTGCAGCACGTCGATCGATGTTCGACGCCTTGCTGCTCTCTCCATATATGATCCAGGCGATCGATCCAACATTTACCGGCGGCGGCGACATACGGGTCTTGAACGGTAATGCGACACTGCCGAGACTGCAGGAGTTCTTCCACTATAGCCGGCCATTCTGGGACAGTCATCCGAAGGCATGGATTTGGCTTAAGCGTCTTGTCGCAAATCATGACGTGCGCGACGCCTGTACTCGATACCATCGTGCTTTAGCTGAAACCTTTGGAAGGGGCTTCAAGAATTCAGCGATCGTCGCAGAATTCGACCGCGAAGCCGATAAGGCAAAAGCCGCTCTGAAACAGGCACTAGCAGCCAGTTCAGAGATGCTGCCGGCTTAAGTCAGCGAATTGTTTGTTCAAGCTCTGGCCGCTGCTTGCAGCGGCCTTTTCTGTAAACGCCAATCTATCTGCCGCTAAGGCCAGCGCTGAATGATCTCCGGAAACAAGCGCCTAAACAAACTGTCCGGCCCATGGCCGATAATATGACGGTTCGGTGATGCTGTTTCGAAGAACGACACACCCACAAGACGGCGTTCAACCACCTCGTACCCGCCCTCTTGTTTCTCTCGAACGAAGATCCGCCACATGCCTCCGCCACTCATGCCGCCATATGTGGAAGGAAGCCTAAAGTTTGCACCAGGACGAGGCTCAAGCCTGATCAGGTCGAAGTTAGCTGTCCCATGGCTGTTTGCTACGAACTGGCCAACGTTAATCAATCCCTCTGCAGATAAGACAATCCTGTTCTCATACTGGGTTGCAGGCGGGGTCATCTCTCCAACAACTCCTGCCGCAGCATTGATCACTTTGTCATCTGGATCAGCTTGAGCGGCCCGCCTCGCTTGGAAATCGAGGTCAACAATTGACCCCTTGGCGCCTAGGCTGGACATGTGCTCATCGCGCACAGGGAGAAACGCAAGATCTCTCCCTTGGTCACCTTGCTGATCGTACCAAATGATCGCGTTTTTCATGAGATCCGCGACAGGAATCCGAATCTGCTGAAGGTCTCCCGCCCGGATTGGGAACAGGACGACTCCTATCTCGCTCTGACGGGAAATCGGCAAGGCAACGTGCCCACAGGTCAGGAATCCTTGGATCGTCTTGGTCCTTACGAGTGTTCCAGAGCCCAGAGGCATAGGAATGCCCGAGGTTAGATCCACGAAGCCCACAGTAGATAGACCGATCTGAGTATCAAGTATCGGGCCTACATCGACATGACCAGAAGACACGGTCAGGCCTCCCTCTTAATGAACCAGGAAACGCAATTTCAGGTCGCCGCTCTATTCACGTAATTTTTGAGTTTGTCGGACGGAGTGAAACTCACGACCCGACGGGGCCCAATCGGAACCTCGACGCCAGTCTTGGGATTCCGTCCTACCCGCTCGGCTTTCTCGCGGACTACAAAATTGCCGAAGCCGGAGAGTTTCACATTCTCCCCTCGCTCTAGGGTATCGCAGATCTCAGTTAGCACCTGCTCAGCGAGGGTGATGGCCTCATGCTTAGGCAGGCCGACAGCTTGGGCCACCGCGTGAGCCAGGTCTGCTCGGGTCACATTCTTGCTGGTCATGAGATCATCCCACGGTTCTCGGAGGCCCTCAGCTATGCCAGGGTTTATGTGGGATATTTCTCCTCAAGCTTGAGCACAAGGTCTTTCAAATGCTCTGGCATATCAGCGACGATGACGTCGTCGTACAGGCTCCTCAAGGAATGCCCGAGGAAAAAGACGACCTGTTCCTGAGAGAAATTTAAGCTGTGTGGGATCTGTCGCGCCCAATCTCGCTTGTTGCTCTCCTGCATGACAAAGTTCTCAATGCTGTTTCCTGCATTGCCCCGATTTAACGTATGCCAGGGGCAACTCATGCACCCGTGATCAGTTTCAGCGCGACTGTATATCTTTACTGATGCGCTTCACTCCTCGGTGTCCCGGCTCTGCCTGTATTCGTTTGGCCGATTTTCTTTTCGGCTACGCTGGAATAGGCGGCGCCACCCTATCGTTTTGCCTTCCGACGGTTCGTGCGTTCCTGTTCGGCCGTCTGAAAGGATCGCCGTTCCTCTCTCAAAAACAACGGCGTCACCCTTAGGGCCCCTCCCCACGGAGCGGGCCCCTTTTCTTGGCTTTCGACTCCAGCAGCCTGAAGGGTCATCCGCTCCCATGAGCAAAAAATGGAAAAGCCCAAGCTCCGGGGCAAACGGGCGGGATGCCTTCGCATCTCTCGCCTCGCCAACTACGGGCTTGGGCTGATTGGGTACCAGTCGGGCGCTCGCATCGTCAGGCAAGCGCAGGAACAGGCCACGTCGGATTACATCCGTCCTAACACGACCACATCGAAGCTTGACGGTGACGCCCGTCGCTCTTCGAAGTCCACAACAATGTCCGCTGGGTAAGTCTGATATAAGGGCTGATATAATAGTTCGCAAGGAATAGCGTGCGAACATTCTGTCGCAGTCTCGCTTCGCAAAAGCGTCCGGAACGCTTCGCCTCGAATTGAGTTTCCCGGCCGAAGGTCGCGAGGCCTTCAGGGCTAGGAGGCCTCCTCATCTACCTGGCAACGGCGGATGGGGAGGCCTTAATTCTTCAGACGTTCGGGTTGGCCTCTTCCCCGCGACATCCGCTCAACACCCATTAAGCCGTCAGGCTTACGGGTGAACCGCACTCTCTGCTGGTCAAACGCCTGGACCACATTACTCAAGACCCACTTGCGGACTGACGTCTCCCCCAAGGTCTCAATTCGCTTAATCGAAGCCAAGGAGACACCCGCAGCATTCGCTAACTCTTGGCTCGACCAATTCAGGAGACCTCGAGCGGCACGGATCTGATCGCTTGTGGGATACTTGGGCGTGTCGAAGTCGAAGCCTAGGTCCACCTCGCTGGATCTAACCTCCTGTGTCACGGCTTGGCCGGTGACCTCCAGATGATGCAGCCAGAACTCATCCACAACCAACCTGCCCAGGCTGCGAAGAAGCGCTGCTTTCTCTCGGCAAAGATCGCGGGGCTTGTTGTCAGTGACGCAGAGCGCACCAAGGCGGATACCTGGCTTGATCGTCAGGGGCGCTCCTGCATAAAACCTGATGTGCGGTTCCCCCACTACGTAGGGATTAGGCGCAAAGGTTTGATCGGCGTGTGCGTCAGGCACCACGAAGACCTCATCATGCAGGATCGTGTAATTGCAGAACACGTGCTCGCGGGGGACATCGAAGCCGGAATCAGCTCCGCAGGCTGCCTTGACCCTCTGCAAATGCTGATCGACCAGTGTCACATAGACGGCCGGAACATCCAGCACCTGCCGTGTGATCCTGCAGAGCCGATCAATGGCCGGCGAAAGCGGCGCGTCCATGATGGCTAGCTTATGAAGGCTATCCAGACGCTCAGACTCATTGGAAGGCAGCGGGAAGTGCATTCGTTACGGCAATCTCTTGAGGCGAATAGGACAATAGCGGCGCTGGAATGTAATTTTTGCTGGCTAGGAATTATGACTTAGGCCAGCATGATGATGCGCCTCGCATATCAGGGGCTAAATAGGAAGTCCGTAGTCATCCCTATTTCCCCGGATGAATTGCCGCAGGCTCAATGCTCAGCCGAAGATCAGGATCAACTACCTGACTGTTTGCTTCAATGGCGGCCTTCAGGCTGGAGGGAAATCCCAGCGGGCACTTTCAACTCGCCTTCGTCACCATCGAGGTCAATAAAGCGGCTGTTCCTTGGGATCACAAGTCCGTCACCAATCTTCGGGAGCTTGGGCAGAAGTGCACAGGACACGACTGATCGACCCCCAGGTGAGGTTTCGGTCCCTGTAATTCGCAACTCCGCCTGACGAGGCCCTGAAAGACGGCCTTCGATCCGAACGGCCTGATCCGGAAAGGCCCAGGTGAAACGCTGGCCCGCCTGCGTCCACTTCCCGGGCCACTCCCCCGGCTTGGTCTGAGAAGCATCGAAGATGTAGGGGCTCACCTCTTCGTTATCGAACTCGCCTCCTCCGACCCCACCACCCGGATAGAACGTGATTACGAACTCAGATTGATCGGTCGCCCGGGTGCACTGCCATAAGGTGTCTGCCAGGCCGATGCCATCAGAGAGAGCGGCAGGTGACATCAACACGATGCCGAGCAAGCCGAGCAGAAGGCCTCGCATGGTGCTGTCTCCGGTCTAGAGCAATAGAGCAGCACGGTAGGCCGCCGTCCCTTACCAAAGCTTGCAACGGCCAAGGTGACAGATTTGAGGCGCGACAATCAGGAGGCAGGGTTAGAGCGGTCGGTGTTGTTGCCGCTGGATTCCAGCAGACACACCAGAGCGAAAAGGCTGATCACCGCTAGGAACTCAGCCCCAGACAGGAGCCATTCCGGTGAGACGCCACGCAGTGGTCCTACCGCTAACAGCGAAAGGAGGAATGCAACAACTGTGCTCCACACCAACATGAGAACCCGTCCCTGAGAACGGGGAGCAGGCTTAACTCACTGCCGATGAACGGACAATGACAGACCTGCGCCATGGTTGAGAATAAGTTCAACCATGCCCTGGGCATGCCAATAGGTCTGGACGCTATGCATCGGCCCAGACCCCGTAATCTGCCATGATGGTATTGAGGGGTTCAGGCCTGTGGATCGCGTAGCCTTGGGCGAAGGTGATGCCCATGGACGAGACCAACTGGAAAGTCGCTTCGTCCTCGACGAACTCAGCCACCGTCTGCGCACCGAGTTCCTGGGCAATCTGGTGGATTGACTTGACGATGTAGCGATCCACCGAATTCACCGTCATGTTGTGCACGAAGCTGCCATCGATCTTGACCATGTCAACGGGGAATTGGCGCAGGTAGTTGAACGAACTCAGGCCCGTGCCGAAATCATCCAGCGCAATCTGGCACCCCATCTCCCGCAGTTTGCCGACTGTCGTGGTTGCCACGGCCATATTGCTGACCAAGGCCGTTTCCGTGATCTCGAAGACCAGGATCTCTGGCGCAACGCCGGAGGCTTCAAGGGCCTCGATCACGTGGGTCACGAACGAAGCGTCCCCGATCGAGGCTGCCGACAGGTTGAGGTGGAGATAGGTCTGCCGATCAAGACCTCCTGCCCTTCCCACAATGTTCAACGCTTCCTGTACCACCCAGCGGTCGATTGCCCCGATCAGATCATACCGCTCTGCCGCCGGAATAAAGACAGACGGCGGGATGATCGCCCCGTCCCTGTCCACCATCCGCACCAGGATCTCATACCGGTCCTGGGTCGGATCGGCACACGCGACAATTCTCTGGGCAAACAGCCGTAACCGACCCTCTTCTATGGCTTGCTTGATCCCGGCCGCGACAGCGATCTCGCAATGGCGATCGACCGCTTCGCTCTGCTCGGGCCGGTAAATGCTGACCCGGTTCCGCCCTGCCATCTTGGCCGTCAGGCAGGCAACATCCGCCTGAGCCAGGACCGCGCTTGGCGAACGGGACCCGGGCGTAATCTCGGTCACCCCGATGCTGGCCCCGACGCTATAGCTGCGATCGTCCCATGGGAACTGGATGGCACTAGCCGCGGCATTGAGATCCTCAAGGATCGCCTTTGCATCGTCGAGCGAACATCCAAGCAGGATGATGCCGAACTCGTCTCCGCCGAGCCGGCCGATCACGTCGCCTTCGCGCAGGTAACCCGGCAAGGCCCCCGCCACGCCTCGCAACAAGGCGTCGCCGGCGATATGGCCGGCGGAATCGTTGATCATTTTCAGCCGGTCGAGGTCGACGAAGGCCAAGGCATGCTTGATGCCCGTGTCACGGCTTTCCACGAGAGCTTCTTCAAGCTTCTGCTCGAAGGCTGATCGATTCAGGAGGCCCGTCAGTTCGTCATGGGTCGCGTTGTATCTGAGTTGTTCTTCAGCTTGGCGCCGGGCTGTAATGTCCTGGAACTGCACGATCAGAAAAGCAGGCTGCCCCGCCTCGTCCCGCATGAGGGAGGCAGACCGAAGGACCCACACGTTTGTCCCATCCTTGCGCAGCAAGCGATGTTCGCTTTCCGCGAGGTCGATCACTCCTCTCAGGAGCGTGGCATCGTCTGGCGGATCGTCACTGGGATGGACTAGGTCGGCCGCCGTCTTCGACAGCATCTCCCTTTCGGAAAAGCCGAACAGCCGACAGAAGGCCGGATTGACCTTGAACACTGTCCCGTCGAGGCGCAGAAGCGCCGTGCCGATCCCGGCCCCCTTCATTGCACCGCGGAAAAGCGCTTCGTTATGCAACGCCTCCTGGTGCGCCGCTCTCCTGCGCCGAAACTCCCGCCGTAGGCTGAGGGCCAGAGCGATCATGGCTCCAGTCAGGGCCAAAACGATGCCCGCGATCGTCAGGGCCCGGCGCCACCAGGCGGCTTACACGTCCTGCAGGGAGCGTCCGACGCTGATCGTCATAGGGAAGTCGCTGACCTGGGTGAAGGTATAGAGCCTTGGGACCCCGTCGAGCGGAGACGTGGTCGCCTCGTAGGATCCTGAACGCTGTGCAGGATAGTAGCGATAGAGCTCCGCTGCGCTCACATCGGCACCAAGCTGTTTCTCGTTGAAAGGCACTCGCACGAGAAGCTTCTTGTCCGTTCGCATCAGCGACATAGAGCCCTTCGGTCCAAGGTCCATTCTGCCGAACAGATCCGTGAAGTAGTCCAGGCCCAAACCTACATAAGCGATCCCGGCGAACCGGCCATCCGGATGAGAGAGCCGCCGACTGAACACAAGGCCCCATCCAAGCCCGACCGGGCTCTTGATGGGGAGCGAAACATAAAGGCCTACGTCGGGGCGATCGCGGTGTACGGTAAAATACTGTTGCTTTGCAACGTTGATGATATCCAGATCAGTGAAGCGGGAGTGATGTCTTAGCCGCCCGCTCTCATCGACCACCGCGAGGGCTGCAAAATATTGTGCCATGGCAACCTGATCGAACAGCAGTTGCCGCTGAAGCTCGGGACTCAGTTGAGTGAAGCCGGGCTGATTGATCCGTTCAATCAGCTTCTGGATGGTCAGATCGATGATCTCGATGTTGCGGGAAAGGTCCCGGCTCACGGCAGCAACAAGATTGCTCGATGACGCCTTGGCTTGGTCGAGCGCGTTCTTCCTTTCATCGTAAACCAGGGCCGCGCAAAACAAGTTGAAGATCGCGGCCAGAACCAAGACGTTCAATACCGGATTGCGAGCATGCAGGTTCTTAGACCAGGAGATGGAGGTCACGAGGCTACTTCTTGGAGAAACTCTTTAGGCGGGACTTCATCAGGACTTATACATTACCGGGCACGATCCGGTCCCGATTGGAGTAAGCCAGAGAAGCTTTCGGAAATCCATTCAACAAACGAAACTCGGTAAATTATCATGCGCCATAAAGGCCCAAGGGAGCGCCCTGGCTGTCCGCCTTGCCTCAGCTCACAATGCCCCATGCGCGATAACGAGTACGGCCAGTAAGCTCCCGGGGAAGCGCGCCTCCGAGTTGCACCAGCATCAGGTCCACTGCTTTAGGCGTGACCTTCAGCAGCTTTGCGCCGAGCGGCACCGTCATCAGAGGGCGCGACAGGAACAGATCGACGAGCTCTGGCAGTTTGGAGTTAGAGCGGGTTTTGGATGTCACCCGCCCCATCAGCTCACGGGCCAGGATCAGCCTCTCCAGATCCTTGTTGGCGATCTCAAGCGCCTCCTCGATGACACTACAAAAGCCATCCAGTTTCTCCTTGGCCCCTTCCCTGCCCTGCGGGCGGAACTTCGATTTCTTGAAGCCTGCCGCCAGCGGCAGCAGATGGTTAGTAAGGCCTCGGGCCCTCAGGATAGAAGCTGCCATCGTGAGCCCCAGCCATGGCAAGCGGGTATAGAGATTCAGGTCGAGCCAGGCATTCCAAGCGACTGCCGCCGCGGCGACAGCAGGCCAGTGGTCTGTACGTTTGACAAAATCCAGCCACTGGTCTTCCGCTTCGGCCTCGTCCTGATCCGGGTCATAGACCAGGTGCGAGCGGCTCTTGGGCAGCGGCGTTTCACCTGCCAGTACCCTGGTGGTACGGTCCAACAGCGCGTCGATCTCGGCGAAGTGTGCCTTCCACGGGTCTGCATCATTGGCGTACGCCGGATAGGCCTCGTCATCGTCCGGATCTGGCCTCTTGATCCTTGACCCTGCAGGTCCTTCAAAGCCAACTCCGCCGACACCTCTCAGGGCGGCCAGTCCATCGTACGACACTGGCCAGGGAGCTTTTCGGGCCATCGCAGTGCGCCGCGCCCTGAGGGCGGCCGCCGCCCGGGTGAGTTCATGGGTAGGGCTGCGCACGTCCATTCCGGCGTCATGCAGCACCAGATCGCCCACATCGACCAGATGGCCGTCGAGCATGAGAGCTCGAACCGCTTCAATCATATCGCAACGAGACTGCCAGCCAGCCGAGAGCCCAGACGCCTCTAAGCGCGCGTCAAAGCGGAGGATAGCAATTGCGATTTGCTCAAGTCGGCCAACGATTGTCTCCCACGGTAATTCGGGAAGCGTAATGGCTGGCCGTTCAAACCCCTCCTCGCCCCAATTTCGTTGCAAGTTCGCGCTCCCTTATTTTCGTAAGCTACTCTAAACAAAGAAGCATCCTACTACAACGGAAGTGTTCCGGCGATTTACTACGACCTGATGTATGTGCGGCCGACGACCCAAAATGGAGGGTTTTTGCCTGTTCAGCGCCTGTTTGGACGCTTGGGGCCTATTTTGGCCCATCCCGGCCGGCTCAGAGAGCACATTTCGCCCAATTGCCTAAGAAAGTACGACCGAAAAACAACTCCAACAAGCTTCTGGCGGCGACATCAACCGTTCGGTTGATGGCATTTTCTGGCTTTGTACAAATCTACAGCGACGAGGTCTTGCAGAGCAGATCTTGTCTAGTCCCCACGTAGGCCTTCTTAGCAACCACTCGGCAGTTACTAAACATCTCGCAGGACAGCACCGGCAACCATTCTCCCCTACTCGCAATTCTCCCAAGACAGATGGCTCCGGTCATCAAGTCCCGTAAGGGTGATCCTGACTACGACTGCGGAATATGACGTTTGGCTGAACGCACCACCGGAAGAAGCTCTGAAACTTCAGAGACCTCTTCCGGATGAGATATCGGAGGGTGAATAACTAGGATAGGTCGCCGAACTATGATCCTACTTCAGACTTCGAGGCTTCGTAATCTCGGTAGAGGTCACTTAGCCTGTCGATTACGAACTTTGCAAACTCCGGATCGTCTCTGCGATCGATCTGAAGGGTGCATCTAACATCGGTCATTTGGATGACGGCCAAACGGCGGCCTTTAGGATCACTCCAGAACGTCTGATCACGCGGAGTACCGGACGCATCCTCCTTCTTTGATAATTTCTGGAAAAGAAACGCAAACCGTTCATCAGACCCAAGAGACAAGAACTTTGGATCAGACACAATTGCGACGGAACGATCGGCATTGCCCTTTTCTTGGACCTTGTCGAACATCTCGTTCCAACGAGGACGTCCTATGCCAGGTGCCTTTCCAATTGCTTCGATGATAGCACGAGGGATACGAGATCCGATCTTAATGAGAGTCGAGCAGTCGCTCCTTGATACCGCTAGCGCCGAGCAGATAACCTTCCTGTCGAAGCCGCGTTCCTCGAGCTTCACTGCAAAGACAGCTTTCTCGATAAAGCTCAGGTCCTGTCGTGCGTTGTTCTCTTGGCCCTGCGCTACGACCAGTTCTTCATCAGACAACTCCCGTACAACGGCACGGACCTTGATGCCGAGCATCGTGGCGGCACGAACGCGGCGGTGTCCGTATGCTACTTGGAATTGCCCTTCATTGTTTGGGTGAGGGCGAACAAGGATTGGGACGATCTGCCCTTGCTCCTTGATTTGTTGGGCGAGAATGGACGTCTCCTCATCAGAGATATCCATGCGGTCGCTTACGAATGAGCTATCGATGTTTGTCGGGTCAATCTCGACAATGGTTTCGCCGGCCGCAAGCTGCTGCTTGAGACTGTCAATGATGGTGACCTGTTCTTGCTGAGCCTTGCTGATGCTGGCACCAACTGCTCCGATAGCACCTCCCGAGACATTGAGCGACCATGATGGAGCAGCGGACCGCGGCTTCGGATCTTCAGCTTGAAACTCTTTGGCAGCATGAATGTCCTCGTTCTTCGCCTCTACCAGTTGGGGCGCACCGGCAGCCGGGTTAGTGACGAGGTCAATGCGATGGGCAGGATGCGGAACGGCGTCGGAGGCCAGCAACTGTTTCAGCTTGTTTGCCTTAGACATCAGATTCTCCCCCAAGCAGATTTGATAAGATCTTCAATTTCTGAATTGACGTTATTCATCGCATCCATGGCGCGTTCAAACGTCGATTTAGAAAAGCGGTCCCGCGGGACTTCATAAATGGTTTGCTTCGTGAGACCTGCGTCCGAGATGGCAGTGCTCTTAACCATCGGATGCTGGCAGACATTGTCGGCGAACATTTCCCGCATGAAGTCGACCATCTGAGCTTGCGGAATATCGCCTGGCTCGAACCGAGTTACGAGGTAACGCATCCAGTCGAACTGAGCCTTGCCTCCACTTTCATTGACAACTCGAAGGAGGTTCGAAGCCATAGAGAGGAATTGGCTCATGGACATCAAGTCCAGCATCTGGGGATGGACGGTGATGACCATGGATGTTGACGCGCTGAGGGCCGCGAGGGTCAGGAACCCGAGCTGAGGCGGGCAATCGATCACAACAACGTCGTATTCGTTCGAGACCTCGTTGAGGACTAAGGCGATGCGCTGGAAGAACAAAGCATCGTTCGGCTTACGATGCATAAGGGCCTTAGGAGTTTCGTGCTCGAATTCCATTAGCTCCAGATTTGCCGGAATGATGTCTAGGCCAGGAATGTAAGTTTTACGGATGATCTGCGATGGATGTTGCAGCTGATCGTCGTAACGGATTGAGCCGTAGAGTGTTTGATTGTCCTGAATATCAAATTCGGGTTGAAGACCGTGTAATGCGGTCAAGCTCGCTTGGGGATCAAGGTCGACAGTGAGAACTCGATATCCGTTTAAAGCGAGATACTGTGCAAGGTGAGCGGAGGTAGTGGTCTTTGCTGAGCCGCCCTTAAAATTTACGCACGAGATTACCTGCAAGTGCTCATGGCCTGAGCGATGCTTAACGTACTTCCGACCACCCTTTCCGTTCCGGTCGAGGTATTCTCGAATCTGATTAATATCTTGAATGGAATAAAGGCGACGGCTGTTCGGAAGAACCTCAACTTGGGGTCCCTTCCCTTCCAAAGAGAGTTGGCGCAGGTAGCTGTCATCGACGCCAATCAACTTAGCCGCCTCTCCAGACGTGAACTTTCGAAGGCTGCGCTGAGCATCGGGCGGATACTGCTTCCTCCGCATCCCATCGAGCCGCTGAGAAAGGCCATCAGCATGGGCCCGCATGGTCTCGAAGTTAATCGTAGGCTGAGCTTTGGCGGGTTCAGATTCCTTGATCTGCGGCAGGGCCATTAATGCCTCCTTCTCACGGCAAACCGCTCTTTTGAGCGGTGTTCACCGTTAGAAAGCACGCAAAATCCCTTAAAATTGGTTAACAGAAGGGGGGCTAAGTTGGGGCGATTAGCTATTTTTGGCAATTTCGCATGTTCGCAGCTGCGAACATTCTGTCTACCAACAGGTATAGTGGGACAACGAATTTAAGCTTAAGTCAGACGTCACGAATGATTCGAGGCGCATTGCCGATAGTCACCAATAGAGACATGCCCAATGGTCGCAGCTGCGAACGCGGCTAGCTCCTCCCCGGTTCGACCTGCTATCTCCAAGGCTCAAGGGCTGAGCCCCTAACCCTTCCTAAAAAATATTCGCAGCTGCGAACTATTCAGCCTGCTTCGCGGTAGACAGATGATCTTGCTCGCCTGTTATTCTGACAGACAAGCTTTGGCGTGGTCCTGCTCATTATAAGATCCGGCCGCCTGCAGGGCTGACTTGTGAGTAGACTGGCGCATGGTTTCCACGAGCGGGATCCCGTCGCGTCCGGCCTTAGCCATGAATCCTAAGTGCGGCCGTGGGAGCTGAACTCTGCCGGACCAGTCCTGCCATCCCGCAGCGCTTCTTCAGGATGAGGTTGACCGCTTGCGGGGTCAGTGGGGTGTCGCCACTGGAGCAGTCCTTGCGAACCTCTCGAAGGATCGGTCCGGATGTGATCTTGCCGAACGCATCCATCCATGCAGGGCGACAGCAGCCCGTCCTGCGGCAAAGACAATGGCGCCCTTCCCTGCCGTGGTCGTTTTTGGGCGCCCGACCGAAATGCGGATGCACGGCACAGTTGGAGATGTGAGATCGACTGGCCAGAAGCCTGATCGGATCGACCACACTGATTTGGGAGTGCCTAAAATTCGACCTTGCTGCGCCGCCCATCGGCGGCGAATGCCATCAGGAGCATTGCCCGGTCGCGTAGGTCAATGGCTCTTGATCCGCTGCGGGTTGCCAAGAGAAGGTCGAGAACCTCGCGGGTGACGGACTTGCGACTTATGCGTTGGGATGCGCATCCCGATGCTTTCATCGCCAAACGCACAGCCTTTCTGATGCTCGGATCGTCGAACGGCGCTTCAACACCTTTCCACAGGTGAAGGGGCGACCAATTGGTCAGGCGCTGAGACACCATCTTGGGAGTATCGGGTCCTCTGACCTTTAGAATCTTTCGGCCGCACAGGTCCTCGATCACGTCATCAGGCATGTTATGGGCCAGATCAACGGGCCTCTGGTCCGGATCCCATATGAGATGAACAATGAAATTTAGGACGAGTTTCGTGTCAGCCGGCCAGGGGAGCGGACGTCCGGTCGCGGCGTGGGGCCAAGCCTCGAAAATAGGCGAGATTGGAGGCGAGGGCGCAAAGGGTGTTGGCGCCCGTGCCGTGCCGTCAGCGAGGGAAGGAATGCAGCGTGAGTTGGATCAACGATGTCGTCCCACCGAAGATCAAGACATTCTTCAAGCGAGAGACGCCAGAGAGCCTCTGGATTAAGTGTCCGGACTCCGGGCAAGTGGTCTTCCAAAAGGACGTCGAGGCCAACCAGTGTGATCCCCGGCTCGGACCACCATATGCGCCTATCGGCCGTCCAACGGCTGAAGCTGACCTTCGATCAAGGCCAATGGACCGACATTCCTCTGCCTGATGTAGAAGCCGATCCGCTGAAGTTCCGGGACACCAAGCGCTATACCGACCGCCTGAAAGAGGCCCGAACCAAAACCGGACTGCCGGATGCCATCAAAGTTGGCGCCGGCACGGTGGAGGGCTTGTCGATGACGATTGCGGCCCACGATCCTGATTTCATCGGAGGCTCTGTCGGCGTGGCCGCCGGGACGGCCTTCATCACGGGCGCCGAAACGGCCATTGAACGGGCAACGCCTTATGTCGTGTTCACCGCCTCGGGCGGAGCTCGGATGCAGGAGGGTATCCTGTCCCTGATACAGATGGCTCGAACCACGGTTCTGGTGCAGCGCCTGCGCGAGCGAAAGCTACCCTACATCGTGGTTCTGACCAATCCGACCACAGGCGGTGTCACCGCGTCTTATGCAATGTTGGGCGATGTCCATATCGCCGAGCCAGGAGCCCTTATCGGTTTTGCCGGTCCCCGGGTGATCGAGCAGACCATTCGTGAGCAGTTGCCCGATGGGTTTCAGAGGGCCGAGTTCCTGAAGAACCACGGCATGATCGATATGGTGGTTCACCGCCACGAGTTGCGCCCCACCTTGGCTCGCCTCTGCAGTCTCCTGATGCGACTTCCAACGAATGAAGCAGCCTCAGCTGCCCAAGTCCGTCCAAAGACCGAGCCGGAGCTCGATCAGGTGAATACTCCAGCCTCCGAGACAATCGAGACCCCGTAGCCGTAGGGGGAGGGGTCATCCTCACATTATGCAACCAGAAAAGCTCGCACCGTTTAGATTGAACGGATAGGCCGAGGCCAACAATATGGTTAACGAGGATTGAATAGGCTGGAGGTGGAATGGCACGAAACCCAGTTCGCGATGAGCGACAGGGTGACCTGTTTGGTACACCTCCGCTACCCGCTAAACCCGCTCGTCGAACTTCTCCGCCGAAGCTGGCGTGTGAGGAAACCTTGGCACCAGAGCCATTGTCGTTGGGCAAAGTGAGTCAAAGGGTAACAAAGCCTGAGATCGACGAGTTTCTGGATGGCCTGCCGGATCAGGAACTGGCCTATCTGGCGGTTGAGGCCACCCGGCTTGTGAAACGAAGGCTCCCTCGAGCGCAGGGGAGGGGGCTTCGGCCAATAGGAGCCAACAGAGGAAAGTCGCCGCTTGATGATGCCCTTCGTCGGATCGCCGGCGAGCTGATGGAGTTTGAGGACCCGGGCGAGACGTGGTGAGCGACTGGGGACAGACAATAACCATTGAGGCGGCACGGGCCGGCCGCCGACGGGTAGAAATTCACGAAGATCAGGGCAGGGCGGTCGAATCCCTTGAAAAGTGGCTCCAGCGGAAGCGTCGGCGTGGCTATCAGCTCAGAGGTGTGTAGACCGTTTTGATCTACTGGCGACCTATCCGCGACCTACTGGCGACCTGACGTCAGGTCATCGTGATCTATCGCGGGTGGCACAAGCTATCGAAGTGTCCCACTTGGGACGCAAAATTAGGCGACATCACTCCGAATAGGGATGGCGAGCCCGATTTTGCGGGCTCTCTCAAGTTGGAACCGGACACTCGATGCTGTCCAAGTCCGCCCGCCTCGTGGCGTCCGTTCCCGCATGCCTTCCAGCTGAGCGCCGATCTCCCGTAAGCTGAGAGCGGGATTGCCAATTGCGATCCCGGCAATCAGGGTCAGCAGCCTGTCGTCTGGCGGACGGCGACCAGCTTTCTTCAGGAAGATCGGATCTGCCAGTTTCTCCGCGACTAACCGTTTAACGGCCCGGCGGAGGCTCTGATCTGTCCACCGCTGACCCCGACGGTTAAGGACCTGCACGACATCTTCCCAGGAATGCTGCGGCCGCATCTGCCGGACGGTCGGTAGAAAGTCATCGGCCGCGTTCAGCAGGTCGCCGAGATATACCTTGTCCCGGGCGAGGGCAGTCTTGTGGATCGCCTCCGGCCGTCCCTCACGCAAACCGGGGTTCCCCGGCCTCTTACCCTTAGCCACCGCCGCCTTCACGCCAGCCTTCGTGCGCTCCGAGATGAGTGATCGCTCCAGCTGAGCGACGGCGCCCAGGACCTGCAGAGAGAACATGCCTTGCGGGGTCGACGTATCGATCGGATCTCTGAGGGATTTGAAGTGGGCACCTTTCTCCTCGAGCGTCTCGATAACTTCGAGCAGATGGCTGACCGACCGGGCTAATCGATCGAGCCGAACGACCACGAGGACTTCACCCTTCGAGATCTCGCGGATCAGCCGGGAGAGAACCGGCCGAGTCCGGGAGGCGCCGGATCCGTGTTCCTGGTGGATGACCTCGCAGCCGGCGGCCTTGAGCTCGTCTAGCTGGGCGTCTGTTGCCTGCTCCTCGGTCGAGACGCGGGCGTATCCAATCAGGCGCTGTCGAGCAGGGGAGGGAGCCATGTGCCAATCTCAGGAGAAATCTCAGCCCTTTGTACATACTTTGCGATCACGAGGAAAGGATCGATTGCAGACGTTCCTCAAGCCATTTTGTTAACCAGCCGGAGAGGGGAGGGCTTTCCACGAGCCCGCCAAAATGGCTTAAAATCAGGGCTTCCCCGGCCCTTCAGCACTTCAACAGCCATCAGGAAACGAGCCGGAACCGCTCGCCGACCGCACCGTGCTCGATCCAGACTGACGCTGCTTTGGCGTGTCGCGGATCGCCTATGCTTCCATCGTAGCGAGGCCTTGCTTTGCTTCTTCTGGCTAAGCTATAGCTCGTAGCATCAATAACTTAGCTTGAGGATACAAGCGTGGCTTTCGGGGTAAGCGGGGCAGATTAGGGGGCGATGACCCTAGGCTACTTGGGGCACGAGGTCGGCGAGTGGCGGGATTTTCGGCTGATCCGGGTTCAGCCCGAGCCGATCCCCGAGATAGGCGAAGAACGACAGCCCGAGCTTGCGGCAGGTCTTTGAAAGCCCCAGCATCACGTCGCGGGCTACGCGGCCCTCCGCACTCATCGTGCTGCCGGAGATCTTGCGCTTGATCACCCAGGCGCGCAGGTCGTTCTCGGACGCATTGGTGTGCAGCGGGATCTCCGGCCGCTCGAGCACCCGCAGCAGCTCGTCCTTGCGCCGCGCCAGGCGGGCCAGCAAGGCGTCGAGGTCCTTGTATCCCGTGCGCAGGCCAAAGATCTTGTCGAATTGCTGCCGAAACACCCTCTCCCCGCCCGGTGCAGGTAAGCGGGGCAGATTAGGGGGCGAGGGATTCCTCCGGACCGGCTTTCGTGATTCACTTCATGCATGACGGTGCCGCCCTCTAACGTCGCCAAGCCCCTGTCTCAGAAAGCCCTGCGCCTGCTGGTCTCGGATCTGGTCGGTAAGATCGAGAGACTGGAGCAGGAACTCTCAGACCTGCGAACCCACAATCAGGCTCTGCAGCAGGAGGTCGAGCAACTGCGCCTCGACAACGGCACCCTGCACGCCAGCAACCAGGCCTTGAAGGACGAGATCGCCCGGCTCAAGAACCTGCCGCCGCGCCCGCCGTTCAAGCCGTCCGGCATGGAGAAGGCCACCCAGAGGCGGCCCGCCGGTCCGGGCCGACGCCCTGGGCGCGGCGCCAAACGGGATCGGGTGCCCGCGAGGTGACGATCCGGGCAGAGGTTCCGGCCGGCTCGCGCTTCAAAGGCTACAAGACGGTGGTGCAACGGGATCTGGTTCTGGCCGCCGAGGTGGTGCGCTACAAGCGGGAGCGCTGGGTGACGCCGCAGGGCCGGACCATCATTGCACCATTGCCGGCCGGTCTCACTGGCGGGTTCGGGCCCGGCGTGCGGCGGTTCTGCCTTGCCCTGCACATGCAAGGCCAGGTGACCTCTGAGCGGCTGACCGATCTTCTGAACGGGATCGGTCTTGTGATCTCCTGATCTTCCCCCGATTGCGCGGACACCGGGTTAGTTCATTTTCCGCTCGGCTTGTTCGGGTGTGAGATACCCGAGGGCTGAGTGAATGCGCTGCCGATTATAGTAGCTCTCGATATAGCCG